>CAZSNW010000262.1:0-3692 GCA_964608245.1 uncultured Micromonosporaceae bacterium | reverse complement strand
GCAGCCCGATCAGCAGCGCCACGGCCGCGTTCCACCAGCTGCGCTCCACCACGCCCCGGGTGAGCAGCAGGCTGAGGTAGCCGAAGATCACTCCGCTCGCGCCGACGTGGACCGTGCCGGGCTCACCGACGATCCACACCCCCATGCCGGCGACCAGCATGATCACGCCGGTCGACCACAGGAAACGGCGTACGCCGGCGGCCAGCACGAAGGTGCCCAGCAGGATGAGCGGCACGCTGTTGGCGTACACGTGCGGGAAGTCGACGTGGAGGAACGGCGCCAGCACGAGGCCGTCGAGGCCGTCGATCAGGCGAGGCTCGATGCCCCCGAACAGCGACAGGCTCTCGCCGGTGGCCCAGTCGATCACCTCGACGACGAAGAGGACCGGCACCACCGCGCACATGACCACGAAGGCCCGGCCGAGACTGGCGTAGAACGGCTCGGTGCCGAACCGGAGCGGTTCGTCGTCGGCCCGGGACAGCTCGTTCATCACCCCCCGTTCGTACCAGGTCACCCTGCGGGGACCAAGCCCGGCCCGGCGCGGCGCGCCGGGCCGGTCGGACCACCGGTGCGTCACCGGTCGGTGCGGGAGTCCGGCGCACCGGTCCGCGGCGCCGCGCCCGCGGCCCGCCGCGCCGCCGCGGTGTTGCCCTTCGCGGCCACCGGCACGTGCCGGCCGGCGGCGGCGAGTCCGAACCGGGGCATGTTGCCGTAGAGAGTCTCCCAGCCACCGGGCCGGACCACGTACGTCTCGTGCCAGATCCCCACGTCGCCGTTGCCGCCCACGGCGCGGTTGAACGCCCGCCAGGCCGGGTGGTGCGGCAGTGACGCGTCCCGGGCGAAGGCCTCCAGCTGTTCCACCGACCGCCAGTACTGCACCACCAGCGGGCCCCGCAGGCCGATCCAGAAGTGGGCGCCCAGGAAGCCGAGCTCGGGCCGCTGGTAGAGCACCCGCAGCATCGGGGTCATCGCCCGGGCCACCGGCAGCCACTTGTGCAGCTTCCACGGCTTGTTGATCCGCATCCCGATGAGGAACACCACGAACTCGCCGTCGATGTCGGCGGTCATCCGGCCCGGAAACACCTTCGCCATCTCTCCCCCTCCGGTCGTGCGCGCCCGGTGGTCCGGGTCGCGTCGAATGGATAGTAGCACTATCCAATATCCAGAAGGAGGTACCCTGGAGCCGTGCGTATCGCCGAACTGAGTCGCCGCAGCGGGGTCAGCATCCCGACGATCAAGTACTACCTGCGGGAAGGTCTGCTGCCGCCCGGCGAGCCGACCGGCCGCAACCAGGCGACGTACGGACCGGAGCACCTCGCGAGGCTGCGGCTGATCCGTGCCCTGCGGGAGGTCGGCGGACTACCGGTGGCCAGGATCGCCGAGGTGGTCGCCGCGCTGTCCAACCCCGAGGCCACCGGCCACGAACTGATGGGCTGCGCCCACCGGGCGGTGATCCGCGACCCGGGCCGCGACACCGACGAGCCCGGGTGGCGGCGGGCCCGCGCCGAGGCCTCCGACCTCGTCGCCGAGCTCGGCTGGCGGGTCCACCCCGAGGCGCCGGCGCTGGACCTGCTCGCCGACGTGCTCGCCACCCTGCGCGAGGTCGGCTACGAAGCCCCGCTCGACCACCTCCCCCGGTACGCCGAGGCGGCGCTCACGGTCGCCCGGGCCGAGGTCGCCACCGCCGCCGCCCAGCCGGGCCGCGCCGGTGTCATGACCGGCGTGGTGCTCGGCACGGTCCTCGGCGAGCGGTTGCTGGCGGCCCTACGGCTGCTCGCCCACGAGCACGTCTCCGCGCTCGGCGACGACCCGCCGTCCTGCGACTGATCACGCGCTCAGGCGGCCGCCCGCGCGCGTACCGACGGTCAGTACCAGCCGTTGCGCTGGAAGAAGCCCCACGCGTCGCAGGGTGTCCCGTAACGGCCGCTGATGTAGGACAGGCCCCACCGGATCTGGGTCGCCGGGTTGGTCGCCCAGTCCTCCCCGTGGCTGGCCATCTTGCTGCCGGGCAGCGCCTGCGGGATGCCGTACGCCCCGGTGTACGGGTTGCTGGCCAGGTGGTTCCACCCGCTCTCCCGGGTCCACAGGTTGTCCAGGCACGGCATCTGGTCCAGCTCGAACCCGTGGTCCAGCAGCAGTGCGCAGCCCACGGCACGGTTGCCCGAGTACTCGTCACAGGACTCCGGGATCGGCATCGGCGGGGGCGGGGGCGGCGGCGGCGCGAACGACCGTTCCGCCTCCGCCCGGAGGCGCTCCCGCTCCTCCGCCGCGTCGGCGAGCAGCCCCGCCTCCGCCACGGCGTCGTACGGATCGATCCGCCGGGCCGCTCCGACGGTCGTGGACCGACGGAGCCGGTCGGCCTTCTCCCACTGCTCGGCCATGCGTTGCAGCATCTGCGCCTCGGCGAGCACCGCCTCGGCCTGCGCAGCCTGGTCGCGCAGCTCCTGCGCGACCTCCCGCTGCTGGTGGAGGCGGAAGCCGCCGACCACACCGGTCAGCAGCAGGCCCACCGCGGCGAGCCGGAACGACAGTCGGACGGCTGTGGTCACCAGGGGTCCTTCCGTCGGCGTCGGTGACGGCCCGGTCGAAACCCGCCACCGACGCCCACCGTCGCTGAAGCGGGCCACGGTGGAAGCGGGCCACCCCTGTGGTGTGTGAGATCCACCACCGCGACGCTAACCCCAAAGCGGTACAAACCAGCGGCGCCACGCCGTACGCCGGGACACTCCCCGGACGGGGCTGCGACGAGCACCACAGTCCGGGGGTACACGAAGCCGGGTCAGACCCCGAACCGGCGCTCCCGGTGGGCGTAGCTGCGCAGTGCCCGCAGGAAGTCCACCCGCCGGAAGCCCGGCCAGTTCACGTCGCAGAAGTAGAACTCCGAGTAGGCCGACTGCCACAGCAGGAACCCGCCGAGCCGCTGTTCACCGCTGGTGCGGATCACCAGGTCCGGATCCGGCTGCCCGCTGGTGTACAGGTGACGGGCGATCTGGTCCACGTCCAGCAGCTCCGCCACCTCCTCCAGGGTCCTGCCCTGCCGCGCGTACTCGTGCAGCAGCGAGCGCACCGCGTCGGCGATCTCCCGCCGGCCGCCGTAGCAGATCGCGAGGTTCACCTGGGCGCCGCCGGACCGGTCGACGGTACGTTCCTCGGCCGCCTTCAGCGACGCCGCGTAGTCGGCGGGCAGCAGGTCGAGCGCCCCGACCATGCGCAGCCGCCACGGGTTGCCCTCGGCCGCCAGCTCGTTGCACAGGTCCTCGATGATCTGCAGCAGCCGGGAGAGCTCCGGCTCCGGGCGCGCCAGGTTGTCGGTGGACAGCAGCCACACGGTCACGTGGGGGATGCCCACGTCGTCGCACCAGCGCAGCAGCTCCTTGACCCGCTCCGCGCCGACCACGTGGCCGTCGGACGGGTCGACGAAACCCATCTCCCGCGCCCACCGGCGGTTGCCGTCGACCAGGACGCCGACGTGCCGGGGCAGCGGCTTGCCGACCAGGTCGGCGGCGAGCCGCCGCTCGTAGAGCGAGTACAGGAGATCTCGGAGGGCCATGCGACTCAGCCTAGCCCTGGCGCGCACCCTGGAGGCTCCCGCGAAACGGCGCCCGGCCGGCGGGCGACCCCCTCGCCCGCCGGCCGGGCGGCACGACCGGGCCCCGGGGGGCCGCGGCTGCGCACCCCGACCCCGGGCCCCA
>CAZSNW010000261.1:0-3697 GCA_964608245.1 uncultured Micromonosporaceae bacterium | reverse complement strand
GTCGCGCTGGTAGTGGTGGCCGAGGATGAACACCCCGTCGCCGAGCGCCTCCTTGGCCTTCCAGCCCCGCTCGACCAGCGCCGGGTCGCTGGGCTCCGGCAGGGCACCCGGGCAGCTCACCCCGCGCTCCGCGTCCGGGTCACTCCCGCGGCCCAGCAGCAGGAGGGCGGTGGCGGTGGGGGACGGTTCGCGCCATGTCGTCACAAACCACATCGTGGCACGGGTGCACCACCGTGATCAGCCCCTGTGTGTGAGACGGTGCCCACATGCGCGTACTGGTGTGCCCGGACAAGTTCGCCGGGACCATGACGGCGGCCGAGGCGGCGGCCGCCTTCGCCGAGGGGTGGCGGGAGGTGGCCGGGGACGACGAGCTCGTGCTGCGGCCGCTGTCGGACGGAGGACCCGGGTTCCTCGACGCGCTCGCGCCCGCGGTCGCCGGCCGCCGCATCCCGGTGCCGACCCGCGACCCGCTGGGCCGGCCGGTCACCGGGGAGGTCCTGATGACCGACGGTCCGGCCCCGGTCGCGTACCTGGAGAGCGCCCAGGCCTGCGGCCTGCACCTGCTCGCCGAGGACGAGCGCGACCCGCGGACCGCCACCTCGTACGGGGTGGGGGTGCTGCTGTCGGCGGCGGTGGAGTTCGGCGCCCGCGAGGTGGTGGTCGGGCTCGGCGGCTCGGCCGTCAACGACGGCGGGGCGGGCATGTTCACCGCGCTGGAGGCCGCACCGGTGGACGCCGCCGGCTACCCCCTGCCGTACGGCGCCACGCCGCTGCTGCACGCGGCCGGGCTCGCCGGCCCGCCGCGTACCCGCCAGGTGGCGCTGGTGGTCGCCACCGACGTGGACAACCCGCTGCTCGGCCCGGAGGGCGCCACCGCGGTGTTCGGCCCCCAGAAGGGGGCGCGGGCGGCCGACCTGCCGGTGCTGGAGGAGGCGCTGGCGCGGTGGGCGCGCGTGCTGGAGGGCGAGCTGCCCGGCTGCCCGCCCGGGCTCGCCACGCTGCCCGGGGCCGGGGCCGCCGGCGGGCTGGGCGCGGCGCTGCTGGCGCTCGGCGCCCGGCGGGAGTCCGGCATCGGGCTGGTGTTCCGCCTCACCGGCCTCGCCGCGGAGGTGGCCGCCGCCGACCTGGTGGTGACCGGAGAGGGGTCGTTCGACCACCAGTCGCTGCGCGGCAAGGTGGTCTCCGGGGTGGCCGGGGTAGCGCGGGAGCACAACCGGCCGTGCCTGGTGGTGGCCGGCCGGGTCGGGCTGTCCGAGGAGGAGGTCACCGCCGCCGGGGTGGCCGGGGCGTACGCGCTGGTGGAGCACACCGGGGACGCGCAACGGGCGCTCCGGGAGCCGGTGGAGAGCCTGCGGTCGCTGGCGGCCGAGGTCGCCCGGGCCTGGTCCGGCCGGTAGCGGGCGGTCGGTGACGGAGGTGATACCACCGGCGCGGGGTGACGCTTCCGGAACCGTCGCGACGTCGGCTAGCGTGGAGTGGACACCACGACTTGTGCAGGGAGCGACTGTGAGCACACCCACCGAGACCACGGAATCGCGCACCGTCATCCTCACGGAGGCAGCGGCCGCCAAGGTCAAGGAGCTGCTGGAACAGGAGGGGCGGGACGACCTGCGTCTCCGGGTGGCCGTCCAGCCCGGCGGCTGCTCCGGGCTGCGCTACCAGCTTTACTTCGACGAGCGGTCGCTGGACGGCGACGTGGTGGACGACTACGACGGCTTCCAGGTGGTCGTCGACCGGATGAGCGCCCCGTACCTCTCCGGCGCCACCATCGACTTCGCCGACCGGATCGACGCCCAGGGGTTCACCATCGACAACCCCAACGCGACCGGCACCTGCGCCTGCGGCGACAGCTTCCACTGAGCCGTCACCGCGTACCGCACCGCCGATGACTCTGTGGCCGCCGCGGCGTGCCGTCACGCCGCGGCGGCGTTGACCTGCGCGGCGACGCGGCGGTCGAGGGCGGCCCGCACCAGGGCGGCGGCGAGCGTCGCCGTCGCGTCGGCCGGTACCTCCGCGGCCAACGCCTCCCGGTCGGCCGGCAGGCCGACCCGGGCGGCGCCGTCCAGCGCCTTGCGGTCGACGTAGGGCCGCAGCTCCGGCCACACCGCCTGGGCCTCCCGGCAGAAGATCGCCGCACCGGTCGGACCCAGCCGGGGCACCTGTTGCACCAGCTCCTCCAGCCGACCGGTGTCCCCGTCCGCCTCGCGCCGCATCCGGCGCAGGTCGCCCCGCCAGCGCTCCTGCACCAGCGTCGCGCCGTCGTGCAGGGCGCTGGCCATCATCCCGTCGTAGCGCACGTAGTGGCCGCGGTGCAGGGCGTCGATGACCGCGTGCCGGTCGGCCTCCTCCATCCGCGGCGGGGTGGTGAACCCGGCGTCGAACAGCTCCCGGGCCGCCGCCATGCCCACCGACGCCCGCACCCGGGTGGACAGCACCACACTGAGCACCAGCAGCTGGTACAGCGGCGCCGGGGTGTCGGCCAGCCGGATACCCGCCTCCTCGGCGTACGTCCGGCCGGCGACCGACAGCAGCCGGTCGACCCGCTCGCTCATCACCGCACCCCCTCGGTCGGCCGTCGCGGTCAGGACCCGTCGGCGCGGTCTGAGGCATACCCCCGTGGCGGCGGGGTAATCCGCTGTGCGGGTCGGGACGGGGCGTGCGACCCTGGGAATGCCATGGAGCTGGTGAGGGAGTCGCCGTACCGGTTCCGGCTCGAGCGGCGGGGCGACATGCGGGTGCCCGGGGTGGTCTTCGCCTCACGCACGCTCCTGCCGGACCTGACCGAGGACCGGTCGGTCGAGCAGGTCGCCAACGTCGCGACCCTGCCGAGGATCGTCGAGGCGTCGTACGCGATGCCGGACATCCACTGGGGATACGGGTTCCCGATCGGCGGGGTGGCCGCCACCGACATCGCCGACGGCGGGGTGGTCTCACCCGGCGGAGTCGGCTTCGACATCTCCTGCGGGGTCCGGCTTCTCGCGTCCGACCTGGACCAAGAGGCGTGGCGGACACACCGCGAGCGCCTCATGGACCGGCTGGACAGGCTCATCCCGCGCGGCATGGGCAAGGGTGCGGTGTGGAGCCTCGCCAGCCGCCGGGAGCTGGAGCGGGTGCTCGCCGAGGGCTCCCGGTACGCGGTGGCGCAGGGCTTCGGCGTACCCCGGGACCTGGAGCGCTGCGAGGACTACGGCGCGGTCGCCGACGCCGACCCCGACCAGGTGGGGGAGCGGGCCGCCCAGCGTGGGCTGGGCCAGGTCGGCAGTCTGGGCTCCGGCAACCACTTCCTGGAGGTCCAGAAGGTCACCGAGGTCTACGACGAGCCGGCGGCGACCGCGTTCGGCCTGCGGCGCGACCAGATCTGCGTCATGATCCACTCCGGGTCGCGCGGGCTGGGCCACCAGATCTGCACCGACCACGTCCGGGTCATGGACAAGGTGATGCCGCGGTACGGCATCAGCGTGCCCGACCGGCAGCTGGCGTGCGCCCCGGTCGACTCGCCGGAGGGGCGGGCGTACCTGGGCGCGATGGCGGCCGCGGCCAACTACGCCCGGGCCAACCGTCAGCTGCTCGCCGAGGCGGCAAGGCGCGCGTTCGCCGAAGTCACCGGGGCGAGGCTGGACCTGGTGTACGACATCTCCCACAACCTGGCCAAGGTGGAGACCCACCGGGTCGACGGGGTGGAGCGGCGGCTGTGCGT
>CAZSNW010000260.1:3476-3701 GCA_964608245.1 uncultured Micromonosporaceae bacterium | reverse complement strand
CTGTTCGACGGAACGGGCCCTGCGGGCTGGAGCGTGGCGGGCACCGGCACGCTGGTCGCCACCCACGCCGCCCGCCGCGACCTGTTCGTCGCCGCCGGCCGGCTGGTGGTGGAGCTGGCGAAGCGCTGGTACGAGCAGGACGACGCGAGCGTCCTGCCCCGGTCGGTCGCCACCCGGGCCGCGTTCGAGAACGCCGCCTCGCTGGACGTGGCGATGGGCGGCTCC
>CAZSNW010000260.1:0-3466 GCA_964608245.1 uncultured Micromonosporaceae bacterium | reverse complement strand
ACACCGTGCTGCACCTGCTGGCCGCCGCCCGGGAGGCGGGGGTCGACTTCACCGTCGGCGACTTCGACGCGATCTCCCGCCGGGTGCCCTGCCTGTGCAAGGTGGCGCCGTCCTCCAGCTGGCACGTGGAGGACGTGCACCGTGCCGGCGGCATCCCGGCGATCCTCGGCGAGCTGGACCGGGCCGGGCTGCTGCGCCGTGACGTGCACGCGGTGCACTCCCCCTCGCTGGAAAAGTGGTTGGCCGACTGGGACGTCCGGGGCGGCTCGGCCACGCCCGAGGCGGTGGAGCTGTTCCACGCCGCCCCCGGCGGGGTGCGCACCACCGAGCCCTTCTCCACCACCAACCGCTGGGCCTCGCTGGACCTGGACCCGGTGGCCGGCTGCGTGCGGGACGTCGCCCACGCGTACTCCGCCGACGGGGGCCTGGCGATCCTCTACGGCAACCTCGCCCCGGACGGCTGCGTGGTCAAGACCGCAGGCGTCCCCGAGGAGTGCCTGACCTTCCGCGGCCGGGCGAAGGTGTACGAGTCGCAGGAGGACGCGGTCTCGGCGATCCTCGGTGGCGAGGTCGTCCCCGGCGACGTGGTGCTGATCCGCTACGAGGGGCCGCGCGGCGGGCCGGGCATGCAGGAGATGCTCTACCCCACGTCGTTCCTCAAGGGACGGGGCCTGGGCCGGGTGTGCGCGCTGGTGACCGACGGCCGCTTCTCCGGCGGCACCTCGGGGCTGTCGGTCGGACACGTCTCCCCGGAGGCGGCCGCCGGCGGGCTGATCGCCCTGGTGGAGGACGGCGACCCGATCTCCATCGACATCCCGGCGCGCAGCATCACGCTGGAGGTGCCCGAGGAGGTGCTCGCCGCCCGGAAGGTGGCGCAGGAGAAGCGGGACCGCCCCTACACGCCGGTCGACCGCAACCGTCCGGTGTCGGCGGCGCTGCGGGCGTACGCGTCGATGGCGACCTCCGCCAGCGACGGCGCCTGGCGTCGCGTCCCGGACTGATCCGACCACACCGGACGCTGTGCCCGCCGGGCGCGCGGTCAGCGGGTGTTGTCGACCACGAACCAGATGCCGACCGCCGGCACGTCGCCGTCGTTGCGGTAGCGGTGCGGGGTGGTCGAGTCGAACGAGATCGAGTCGCCGGGCCGCAGCACGATGTCCTCGAAGCCGAGGGTGAGCACGAGCTCGCCGGCGAGCAGGTGCCCGTACTCGCTGCCCGGGTGGCGCATGAGCCCGCCGTTGGAGGAGCTGGTGCCGCCCGGCTGGTAGGTGACGCGCAGGAAGTCGACCCGCTGGTGCGGCAGCTCGCCGAGCAGCTCCCAGGTGACCCCACTGTCCAGTTCGAGGATCCGCCGCTGGTCGGGGGTGACCAGCGGCCCGAGGCGGTCGCCACGCAGGCTGCCGACCGCGGGGCTCCACTCGGTCCGCGGCGCCGACGGGGTGAACAGGTCCTCCACCGGCACCCCGAGCGCGGTGGTGATGGCGTACAGGGTGCTCACCGACGGCTGGGCCTTGCCGGTCTCGATCTGGGAGATCATGCTCGCCGAGACCCCGACGTCGCGGGCGAGGCTGCGCAGGCTCACGCCCCGCTTCTCGCGCTCCTCCCGCAGCCGCTTACCGAGCTGTTCCACGCCGTGCGCCGCCATGCGCCCTCCCGTATCCGGGTGTTAAGTTACCTGTTTAGTAACACTTGACACCGCCTCGGTCCTCACCTAGAGTGACGCACGTCACTCCGATCGAGGGAGGGGCACCCATGGCGATCCGCACCTACGGCTCGAACGCGGTGGACTGGGAGGAGCGGGTCGACCTCGACCGGCTCCGCCGGGACCGGCTCGCCCGCCTGAAGGCCACACTGGAGGCCTCGGAGCTGGGCGCGCTGCTCACGTTCGACTTCTCCAACATCCGCTACATGACCGCCACCCACATCGGCACGTGGGCGATGGACAAACTCATCCGGTTCGCCCTCCTGCCGCGGGGCGGTGAACCGGTGCTGTGGGACTTCGGTTCCGCCGCAAAGCACCACCAGCTGTTCAACCCGTGGCTGGACGGCCCGAAGCGCGCCCGCGCCGGCATCTCCACGCTGCGCGGCGCGTTCCACCCCGGCGCCGGCATCGCCGAGGAGGTGGCCCGCAAGGTCCGCCAGGTGCTCGCCGAGCACGGCCTGCAGAACGAACCGGTCGGGGTGGACCTGGTGGAGATGCCGGTCCTGACGGCCCTGCAGAACGCGGGACTAACCGTTGTAGACGGTCAGCAGGTCTTCCTGGAGGCCCGCAAGATCAAGACGCCGGACGAGATCGCGCTGCTCACCCACGCCTGCGCCATGGTGGACGCCGCCTACGAGGAGCTGTACGCGTTCCTGCGGCCCGGCGTGCGCGAGAACGAGTGCGTCGGCCTGGTCAGCAAGGTGCTCTACGACCTGGGCAGCGAGTACGTCGAGGGGGTCAACGCGATCTCCGGCGAGCGCTGCTCCCCCCACCCGCACGTCTACTCCGACCGGCTGATCCGTCCCGGCGACCCGGCGTTCTTCGACATCCTGCACAGCTACATGGGCTACCGCACCTGCTACTACCGCTGCTTCGCGGTGGGCAGCGCGTCGCGGGCCATGCGCGACGCGTACGTGCGCTGCCGGGAGTACATGGACCAGGCGATCGCGCTGGTGCGGCCGGGTGCCACCACCGCCGACATCGTCTCGGTGTGGCCGACCGCGCAGGAGTTCGGCTTCCCCGACGAGGAGGCCGCCTTCGCCCTCCAGTACGGGCACGGGGTCGGGCTGTCCATCTGGGAGAAACCCATCTTCAGCCGGCTGGTGTCGCTGGACCACCCGGAGGTGCTGGAGGAGGGCATGGTCTTCGCGCTGGAGACCTACTGGCCGGCGTCCGACGGCTGGTCGGCGGCGCGCATCGAGGAGGAGGTGGTGGTCACCGCCGACGGCTGCGAGGTGATCACCAAGTTCCCGGCCGAGGAGCTGCTGGTGGCCGGTAAGCGGTACTGGACAGTCGACGGCCCGCTCACCGCCACCCGCGAGCCCGAGTCGCACCTCAACACCCCGGCCGGCCGGGGGGAGGCGCGGTCATGACCGCGGGCACCACCACGGCCGGCGGGCTCACCGCCGCCCGGCTGCTGGAGCTGTACGAGCAGATGGCGGTGATCCGGTACACCGAGAACGCCGCCCACCGGCTCTTCCTCGACGGCCTCGTCAAGGGCACCACGCACCTGGCGGCCGGGCACGAGGCGGTGGCGGTCGGTGCCAGCGCCGCGCTGCGCGACGACGACTACGTGTTCGCCACCTACCGCGGCCACCACCACGCCATCGCCCGCGGCGCCACCCCGGAGGAGTGCCTCGCCGAGCTGATGAGCAAGGCCACCGGCGTCTGCAAGGGCAAGGGCGGGTCGATGCACCTCACCAAGGCCTCTCGCAACATGCTCGGCTCGTACGCGATCGTCGGCGCCCACCTGCCGATCGCCGC
>CAZSNW010000259.1:0-3708 GCA_964608245.1 uncultured Micromonosporaceae bacterium | reverse complement strand
CGGCGGCCGCGTGCGCCGCCACCAGCCGCTGCCGCAGCCCCTGCCGGGGCCGGGCCGCGGGGCCGGCCTCCACGTACCGGAGGGTGATGCCGGCGCGGCGCGCCAGGTGCTCGACCGCCTCGACGAAGCTCAGCTTCTCGAGCTCCATGACGAAGGAGATGACGTCGCCACCCTTGCCGCAGCCGAAGCAGTAGTAGACCCCTTTGTCGGGGCGGACCGTGAACGACGGGGTCTTCTCCTCGTGGAACGGGCACAGGCCCTTGAGCGTGTGGGATCCGCCGCTGCGCAGGGTGACCTGTTCGGAGACGAGTTCCGCGATCGGGGTGCGTTCGCGTACCAGCGCGATGTCCTCGTCCCGGATGCGACCGGCCACCCCCACCTCCTTGCGTCCCCTCCATCTTGCCCCCGCCCCGCCCGGGGTGGGCCGGCCCACCACCCCGTCGGCGGGCGGCTCAGGCGGGCAGCGGGGCCGCCGGGTCGGCGAGCGCGTCCGGGTCGACCGTTCGACCGGACCGGACCAGCGCCCTGATCGCGTCGGTCTTGTCCCAGATGTTGACGTTCATGCCGGCCAGTACCCGGTTGTCCTCGGCGAGCCAGAAGACCAGGTACTCGGGGACCTTGCCGTCGACCAGCGTCGGGTCGCCGCGGAACACCACCCGCGCGTACCCGCCGGGCGCGAACCAGCCGGAGAACTCCATCCCGAGGTCGTACTGGTCGGTGTAGAAGTACGGCACCGGGTCGTGGACGGCCTCCTGGCCGAGCATGGCGCGGGCCGCCACCGGGCCGCCGTTGAGGGCGTTGGACCAGTGCTCCACCCGGATCGGCTGACCGGCCACCGTGTTCGGCGTGCACGCGACGTCACCGCAGGCGAACACGTTCGGGTCGGAGGTGCGCAGCGACATGTCGGTGAGGATCCCGTTGGTGACGGTGAGGCCACCGGCGACCGCGAGCTCGGTGTTGGGGACGATGCCGATCGCCACCACCGCCACGTCGGCCGGCAGCTCGGTGCCGTCGGTGAGGACCACCGACCGCAGCCGACCGTCCTGGCCGGCGAACTCCTGCACCCCGGTGCCGAACCGGAACGTCACCCCGTGGGCGGTGTGCAGGTCGCGGAACAGCGCGCCCACCTCGTCGCCGAGCACCCGCCGCAGCGGCAGCTGGTCGAGATCGCCGAGCGCAGGGCCTTGGACTCGTCCATGGTGCGCAGGTAGCGCACCCCGCGCAGGTCGCTCCCGGGCAGGTCGAGCCGCCGTACCCGGGACCCGGTGGCGAGCAGCAGCTTGTCGTAGCGCAGCTCCTCGGTGCCGTCCAGGGTGACCGTCCGGGTGGCGGTGTCCAGCATGGTGGCCCGGCGACCGAGCATCAGCTCGATCCGCTGCTCGCGCCACCACGCTTCGTCGTGCAGGAACGCCTTCTCGGGTGGCTCGGCGCCGGTGAGGTAGCCCTTGGACAGCGGGGGTCGCTCGTACGGCGGCACCGTCTCCTCACCCACGAGGACGATCCGGCCGGCGAAGCCTTCCGTCCGCAGGGTCTCGGCCGCCTTTCCGCCGGCCAGACCGGTGCCGATGATGACGAATGTCTGGTCGTCTGTGGTCATGGTCACAGCCTAGGCCGCAGACGACACCGTCGGGATCGGTCCGACCACTCCCGGTGTCGTGTCGACCCGCCGGCACCGGCCCGGCGGTCACACCACGAGGGTGCGCTCCGGCGGCGGACCGAGCAGCGCCCGGTGCCAGGCGACCGCGACCGGGTCGGTGAGCGAGGCGACCTGGTCGATCACCACCCGCAGCCTCGCCGCGTCGTCGGCGGCGGCCTCCCACATCGGCGCGAACACGGGGTCGAGCACCTCCGGCGCCCGGTCGCACAGCACCGTCACCAGTTCCTGGAGGATCTGGCGCTGCCGCGCGTACCACGGCTCCATGCCGCGGCGTCGCATCACGTAGCGCAGGGCGAGCCCCTTCAGCAGCGCGCAACGGGCCCGGACCTCGCGCGGCACCAGCAGGTCGGCGTCGTAGCGGCGCAGCGGACCGTCGCCGAAGCGCTCCCGGGTGGTGTCCACCGCCGCGGACACGAACCGTCCGATCAGCACACTCGCGGCGTGCTTGAGGGCGATCTGCGCGCCGTGACTGCCGTCGTAGTCGGCCAGCGGCGCCAGCACCGGGTCGGCCAGCAGCTCCGTGAGCTCCTCGGCGAGGTCGGCCGGGCTCTCCGGCGAGTACGCGGCGGCCACGTCCTCGCACAGGGCCGCGCGCTCGTCGGCGTCGCGCAGCAGCGGCCCCAGCGAGATGAATCCACTGTGGAATCCATCCTCGACGTCGTGCACCGAGTACGCCACGTCGTCGGCCCAATCCATGACCTGGGCCTCCAGGCAACGGCGACCCGGCGGCGCACCGTCGCGGAACCACTCGAAGACCGCCGCGTCGTCGGCGTACACGCCGAACTTGCGTTCGCCCTCCCGGCGGTACCACGGGTACTTGCAGACCGCGTCCAGGCTCGCCCGGGTGAGGTTGAGCCCGGCGCCGGGCACCTTGGCCTCCAGCCGGGTCAGCACCCGCAGGGTCTGCGCGTTGCCCTCGAACCCGCCGCAGGCGCCGGCCACCTCGTCCAGCGCCGCCTCCCCGTTGTGGCCGAACGGCGGGTGACCGAGGTCGTGGGCGAGCCCGGCGGTGTCCACCACGTCCGGGTCGCAGCCCAGCCGCTCCCCCATCTCCCGGGCGATCTGCGCCACCTCCAGCGAGTGCGTGAGCCGGGTACGCAGGAAGCCGGGATCCCGGCCGACCGGGGCCGACAGCTCGGTGAGCAGCGACGGGTCGGATCCGGCGGTGTGCACCTGGGTCTTGGCCGCCAGCCGCCGGAAGCCGGCGGAGTGGAGCACCCGTGCCCGGTCGCGCTGGAACGGCGTGCGACCGGAGCCGACGTCCTTGGGCGGCTCGGGAACGTACCGTGCGACGTCACGGGCAGCCGGCGGCGGGCGGTGTCCCCACCGCCCGCCGCCGGCGTCGCTGCCTGTCACGTCGGCGAGCGTACCGGCCGGCGTCCCGCGGACCCGGCCGCGACGCTGGAACGCTCCCCGGTGTCGGAGGGCGTCAGCGGGTGTCGGAGCCGGCCGCCTCGGCCGCGGCCCGGCCCGCCTCCAGCCGCGCCACCGGTACCCGGAACGGCGAGCAGGAGACGTAGTCCAGCCCGGCGTCGTGGAAGAAGTGGACCGAGTCCGGGTCGCCGCCGTGCTCACCGCAGACCCCGATCTTGAGGTCGGGCCGGGTGGCCCGCCCCTCGGTGACGGCGATCCGGACCAGCCGGCCGATGCCGTCGACGTCGATGCTCTCGAACGGCGAGACCCCGAAGATGCCGGCCTCCAGGTACTGGGTGAAGAAGGTGCCCTCCACGTCGTCCCGGGAGAAACCCCAACCCATCTGGGTGAGGTCGTTGGTGCCGAACGAGAAGAACTCCGCCGCCTCCGCGATCTGGCCGGCGGTCAGCGCCGCCCGCGGCACCTCGATCATGGTGCCGATGAGCACCGGCACCCGCCGGCGGCCGTCGCCGCCGGCGGCGGAGGCCGCCTCGGCACCGGTGACCAGCTCCACCCCGGTGCGCTCGGAGACCTCGGCCAGCACCCGCTCGGCCTCGGCGCGGACCGTCTCCAGCTCCTGCACCGCACCGACCAGCGGGACCATGATCTCCGGCCGCGGATCGCCGCCGGCCGCGGCG
>CAZSNW010000258.1:0-3734 GCA_964608245.1 uncultured Micromonosporaceae bacterium | reverse complement strand
GCGCCGGTGACAGCCACCAGGGTGGTCAGACCGTCGCCGTGGTGCAGTGCCGCGGGGGCCGGGTGGTGTACAAGCCCCGTTCGGTCCGGGTGGACGCCGCGCTGGGTGCGCTGCTGCCGCGGCTGCTGCCGGACGAGCCGGAGGAGACCCGGATCCGGGTGCCGGAGGTGCTGCCCTGCCGCGACGACGAGGGCGAGTACGGCTGGGCCGCCCACGTGGCGCACCGGTACTGCGGGAACGAGGAGGAGCTGCGGACCTTCTACCGGAACATGGGTCACTGGTTGGCGGTCACGCGGCTGCTCGGGTGCACCGACCTGCACTCGGAGAACCTCATCGCCTGCGGTCCGGTGCCGGTGGTCGTGGACTGCGAGACCCTCTTCGACCCGCCACGGGAGATTCCCTCCTCCGGCTACGGTGAGGCCACCGACCTGGCCTGGCGGCGGATGAACCGGTCGGTGATGCGTAGCGGACTGCTGCCGGGTCGCGGTGGCGTGCTGGGGATGCGCGGCAGGGACCTCTCCGGCCTCGGCAACCTCCCCACCGAGCAGCCCCAGTTCATGCTGCCGGCCATCGTCGACTACGGCACCGACCAGGCACAGGTCGGCCTGGTGCGTTTCGACGTCGAACAGCTCTACGCCCACCACCCCAGCCGGCAGCCGGACCTGGACCGGTACTGGCCGGACGTGGTGGAGGGATTCACCAGGCTTTCCGAACAGCTGGCGGAGCGGGACCGGGCCGGCGAGATCGAGCCGTTGCTCACGGACTTCGCCGACTGCCCGGTGCGGGTGCTCATGCGCGACACGGTGGTGTACGCGGAACTCATCCGGATGTTGTCCCACCCGTCGTCGCTCCGCCACCCGCAGCACGCCATCGAGCGGGCCACCGACCTGATGGTCCGCAACGCCCGTAACACCGGCATGGCGAGCGACGACCCGCAGGTGGTCGCCGCCGAGATCGCGGACATGCAGGTCGGGGACGTGCCTTTCTTCACCGCGCTGCCCGGCACCGGTGAGATCACCGGTCCGCAGGGTGTGCGGCTGGCGCCGGTCGGGGACCTGGTGGCGGCGGCGCTGGAGGCCTGGCGCTCCGCCGACCTGGCGACGGACCAACGGATCGTCCAGGCGGCCTTGGTCAGCGCGTACCTCAACGACGGCGCCGGGCCGGAGCGGCAGGTCCACATCCCGGCCGTGGTCCGCGTGGGCGACCTGGAGCGGCGACGGCGCGTTCAGATGGCCGCGATCCTGCGCCGGATGCACGAGACCGTCCTGTCCGGTGACGACGGCACCGTCACCTGGGTGATACCGAGCATGCGGCCGTCCGGCTGGATCGTGGCGCCCATGGGTCCGGACTTCTACGACGGCGCCGTAGGGGTGGCGACCCTGCTCGCCGGCTACCAGCGGGAGGTCGCCGCCGGACGGGCCGACGAGGTGCCGGAGGCGGCGGACCTGCTCGACCGGGTGCTCCGTACGCTGCGGATCGCCGACGAACGGGCGAAACAGGAGGTGGCCGAGGCGGAGGAGGCCGGCATCGAAGTCCGGCCGTACCCGCCGGGGGCGTACTACGGCCTCGCCTCCCGGGTGTGGGGTTGGCTGCTGCTCGCGGACCTGGGCGCGGTGTCCGAGGCGGAGGCGGTCAGCCGGGCGACCGCGGTGGCGGAGGAGCTGCCGAAGGCGATCGAGGTCGACGACCGCATCGACATGATGAGCGGCACGGCTGGGACGATCGTGCCGCTGCTGCACCTCGCCGAACGGTCCGGCGACGACAGGTGGAGGAGGCTCGCCGTTGACGCCGGGCGCCAGCTGGTGGAGAAGGCGGCCCGGTCGGAGAGCGGCGCCTGCTGGCCGAACGAGTACTTCCCCAACGGTCTCGGCGGGTTCTCCCACGGGTCCACCGGGATCGGCTGGGCGCTGTCCCGGCTGGCCGAAGCCACCGGCGACCGTGAGTTCGCCGAACTCGCCGAGGAGGCGTTCGCTTTCGAGGAGAGCCTCTACCTCCCGGAGAAGGGCGGTTGGCGGGACCTGCTCGCACCGGACGACGTGCGCCTGGGAGCGAAGTGGTGCCACGGTTCGGTGGGCATCGGTGCGGTCGCCGCCGACATGCTCCGGCGTGCCGGCGGAGCGCGGTGGCGGGACGTGCTGGCCCGGGCGGCCCGGTACACCGTGCAGCACGGCTTCGGCCGCAGCCACACCTTCTGCCACGGTGACCTCGGCGCCTGGGAGCTGCTGGCCGTCGCCCGGTCGCTGCACGCCGGGCCGCCGGGGTGGGACCCGGAGGCGTGCGCGGCGCAGATCGTCACCTCGGTGGAGGACCAGGGCCCGGTGGCGGGGCTGGCGCGCGAGGTGTTCTCCCCGGCGCTGATGCCCGGCCAGGGTGGCGTGGCGTACGGGCTACTGCGGCTGCACCCGGAGAACGAACTGCCGTCGGTCCTGCTGCCCGACGTGGCGCTCCGGTCCGCCGCCTGAACACCGAACACCCGCGTCGCCGGGAGCGGCGTACGCGTCGCCGGGAACCGACGCCCCGGTTCCGCGATTCCCGGTGGGACCGGCCACCGCCGCCCCTACCCTGGGGGCATGGCGCGGCCGAACGAGGAGGTCGCCGCGCTCCTGCAGGAGTACGCCGACCTCATCTCGATCACGGGAGGCGACGCCTTCCGGGCCCGGTCGTACGAGCGGGCGGCGCGCTCGGTCGCCGGCCACCCGGTCGACGTCTCCGGGCTGGACCTGACCGATCTGAAGGCGATCCCCAACGTGGGCACCTCGATCGCCGAGAAGATCCTCGAGTACTTCCACTCCGGGCGGATGGAGGCCGTCGAAGAGCTGCGTGCCCGGGTGCCCGCCGGCGTGCGCCAGATGACCGCGATCCCCACGCTCGGGCCGAAGAAGGCGATGATGCTGCACCAGGAGCTGGGGGTGTCGTCGGTGGCCGAGCTGTCCCGGGCGATCGAGGAGGGGCGGCTGCAGCGGCTGCGCGGCTTCGGGCCGAAGACCGTGGAGAAGATCGCGCACGGCATCGAGCTGATGGAACGCGGCCGCGGGAGGGTGCTCATCCCCACCGCGATGGAGGTCGCCGAGGAGATCGTGGCGGCGCTGTCGGAGGCGCCCGGGTGTGTGCGCGCCACGTACGCCGGGTCGCTGCGCCGGCGGCGCGACACCGTCGGCGACGTGGACGTACTGGCCGCGGCCCGCGACGCGGAGCCCCTCATGGACGCGTTCTTCCGGCTGCCCCGGATCGCCGAGGTGATCGCCCGCGGGCCGACGCGCAGCTCCGCGCGTACCGTCGACGGCCTGCAGGTCGACGTCCGGGTGGTGGACCCCTCGTCGTGGGGCGCGGCGCTGCTGTACTTCACCGGCTCCAAGCCGCACAACATCCGTTGCCGGCAGCTGGCGCTGCGCCGGGGCCTGAAGTTGTCCGAGTACGGCCTGTTCCACGCCGACGACGACACCCTGGTGGTGGCCGAGACCGAGGAGGAGGTGTACGAGCGGCTCGGCCTGCCGTGGATCCCTCCGCCGCTGCGGGAGGACCGGGGCGAGATCGAGGCGGCGCTCGCCGGACAGCTGCCGGACCTGGTCCAGGAGACCGACATCCGCGGCGACCTGCACACCCACACCGACCTCACCGACGGGGTGGCGCCGCTTGCGGCGATGGTGGCGGCCGCCCGCGAGCGCGGCTACCGGTACCTCGCGGTCACCGACCACGCCAAGGACATGCCGATGCAGCGGATGACCGACGAGAAG
>CAZSNW010000257.1:0-3759 GCA_964608245.1 uncultured Micromonosporaceae bacterium | reverse complement strand
TGTTCCTCAACCGGTGGGAGTTCATCGTCGCCCTGCACACCCGGATGCAGGAGCTGGGTGTGGTGCCCGAGTACGAGATCTTCGACCTCGGTCACCTGTGGTCGCTGGAACGGCTGCTGGACCGGTACGGGCTGCCGCACGGCGGCCACGTCCACGTCGACCTGGTGATGGGCGTCCCGGGCGGGATGCCCGGCACCCCGGAAGCCCTCATCGCCTGCGCCTCCGCCCTGCGCCATCTGCCGGAGGGCACGACGTTCTCGGCCACCGGCATCGGCCGCACGACGCTGCCGGTGATGCTGGCCTCCCTGTCGGCCGGCGGACACCTGCGGGTGGGCATGGAGGACACCCTCTCCTACGCCCACCGCCAACCGGTGGAGTCCAACGCCCAGCTCGTGCGGCGCGCGGCGGAGCTGGCGCGGCTGGCGCAGCGGCCGCCGCTGTCCCCGGACCAGGCGCGGGAGCTGCTCGGCATCTCCGCCCCGGCGGGGAGGTAGGGTCACGGCCGTGTCGGCGACCTATCGGGGCGGCGTCGTGCTGGCCCAGGTGGTGCGGTCGGGTTTCGTCGAAGGGCGGCACCACGGATCGGTGGTCGTGCTCGACGCCGGGGGCAAGGTCGTCGCCTCCGCCGGCGACGTGGCGTCCCCGGTCTTCCCCCGCTCGTCGAACAAGCCGATGCAGGCGGTGGGGATGTTGCGGGCCGGGCTGCGCCTGACCGACCCCGCGGACCTGGCGGTGGTGTGCGCCAGCCACCACGGCGAGGAGTTCCACGTCGCCCGGGTCCGGGCGGTGCTCGCCGCGGCCGGGCTCGACGAGACGGTCCTGCAGTGCCCGCCCGACCTGCCGCTGCACCAGCCGACCAGGGACGCGCTGCTGCGTGCCGGCAAAGGACCGGCGCGGATACGGATGAACTGCTCCGGCAAGCACGCCGGCATGCTGGCGACGTGCGTGGCGGCGGGCTGGCCGGCCGGGACCTACCGGGACCCGTCGCACCCCCTGCAGCGGCGGTTGCGGTCCACTGTAGAGGAGCTGGCGGGTGAGCCGGTCACCGCGGTCGGTGTGGACGGCTGCGGCGCGCCCCTGTTCGCGGTGTCGCTGACCGGCCTCGCCACCGCGTTCCAGCGGCTCGTCGCGGCACCGGCGGGCACTCACGAGCGCACCGTGGCGGATGCGATGCGGGCGCACCCGTTGCTGGTGGGCGGGACGGACTCGGCGGACTCGCGGCTGATGGCCGGCGTTCCGGACCTGCTGGTCAAGAGCGGCGCGGCGCCGGGGGTCGGTGCGGTGGCCGTCAAGGTGGACGACGGTGCCGCGCGGGCGCGGATGCCGGTGCTGGTGTCGGGGCTGCGCCGGCTCGGGCTGCGCTCACCCGTCCTCGACGAGCTCGCCGCCACCCCGGTGCTCGGGGGCGGTGAGCCGGTCGGCGCGGTGACTCCACTGTGGTGAAGTCCGAACGATCCGGTGGTGGTCGGTAGAGTGTTCGGTCCTTTTTCGCCCTTCTGACCGGTCCCGACGAGGCGGCCACGCATGGTAACCTCCCGCGCTATGACGTATACCACCCCACCACCGCCGGGCGGCCCGACGGCGCCGCCCGGGCCACCACCCCCACCCGCTCCGCCGAGCGGCTTCTTCGGGCGGCTGTTCGACGTCCGGTTCCGCGGGTTCGTGACCCCGATGGTCGTCCCCGTGCTGTACGTGCTCGGGATGATCGGGATCGGGATCGCCTACCTGATCTACGTCGTGGGGGCCTTCAGCGTCAACGCCAGCTTCGGTGTGCTCGTCCTGCTCATCATCGGTCCGATCATGGCCATGATCGGCCTCCTCTTCCTGCGGCTGACGCTGGAGTTCTACGTCGCGCTCACGCGGCTGTCCGAGGACTTCCGCGAGTGGCGTGCGGAGTGGCACCGCCGTCAGACGTCCTCTTGACGGGCGTCCCGGACACGCGGTCGGGCACCGGCGCCCGGGGCGGTGGGGCCCCGTCGGGGTGGCGGACGCGCCCGGAGTCACCGTGGTGGAGGGCCCGACCGGTGTGTCACCGGGCGGGCCGCACCGGACGGGGGCGTGCGCCGTCCCGGGGGCCTGCGCCGGTCTGGGGGCCGGTGCCCGGAGCGTGACCGGGCGAGGCCGGCGACCACCGCTGCGAGGCGACCACCGGCTGCGGCACCCGGTGCCACCGGGGCACGGGCGCTGTGGCGCGCGTCTCGCTTGCTTCAGCTAGCAGTCGCTTGCAGTTGCTAGCACCCCCGGGTAGTGTCCGGCGCGTGACCCGTACCGCCGACCCGCCCGACCCCGGTCGTGGGGTCGGTGACTTCATCCGCGACCTGCGCCGCAACGCCGGCGTGTCACTGCGCCAGTTGGCGCACAAGGCCGGCGTCAGCAACCCCTATCTGTCGCAGGTGGAGCGCGGCCTGCGCCGGCCGAGCGCCGAGGTGCTCGCGCAGATCGCCCAGGCGTTGCGGGTCTCCACGCCGGTGATGTTCCTGCGCGCCGGTCTGCTGGACGCTCGCGAGGGGCAGAGCGTGACCGCGGCCATCGCCGCGGACGCGGACCTGACCGTCGCGCAGAAGCAGACCCTGATCCAGATCTACGAGACCTTCCGACGGGAGAACGCCCGGGGGGACGACACCAGTCAACAGGGGGAGACATGAGCAAGCGAGACCTGCCCGCCGCCGTCTACGCCGCGGCCGGCGCCGGTGACCTGGCCCTTCGGCGGCTGCGCCGGCTCAACCGCAGCGCCGGCCGGACCGTGCGGGCCGCCGCCGGGGCCGCCACCGACCTGCGGGGGCGCGCGACCGACCTGCGGGAGCGGATGACCGACCTGCGGGAGCGTGCGAGCGACCTGCGGGGGCGCGCGAGCGGCCTGCGGGAGCGGGCGACCGCCCTGCGGTCCTACCGGATCGACCGCGCGCGCGTCGACGCCGAGCTCGCCAGGTTGCGCGAGTCCGCGCGGCGCGGCGGGACGATGCTCGTGACCGGGGCGGCCGCCGCGCAGGAGCGTGCGGTCGACGGCTACCGCCGCCTGGTCGCGCACGGCCGGCGCGTGATGTCGGGCACGGGTACGGTTTCCGACGAGCCGGTGGCCGCGCCGCTGCCGGCCGCGGCCGAGGAGACCGCCGACATGGCGGCGGACGGGACGGCGGCGGGCCGGGCAGCCGAGGACGAGGCTGCGGGCGGCGAGCGGTCCGCCGCATGAGGGCCGATTCGACGCTGCGGGAGTTTCGGGCATAGGATCCCCATATGTGGCATCACGCGGTCGTGGCGGTCGTCAGCGCTCTGATCACACTGCTCACGATCGTTCTCGGGCTGGTCGCCTTTGTGCACTGCGCGACCCAGCGCAGTGACGCCTTCCCCGCCATCGGCACGCTGCAGAAGCCGGCCTGGCTGGCGATCATCGGCGTCTCGGTGGTGTTCGCGATGCTCAACAGGTACGGCTTGGGGCTCTTCAACCTGATCGCGATCGCGGCCTCCGCGATCTACCTGTTGGACGTACGGCCGGGGCTGCGGGACGTCACCGGCGGGAGGGGCTCCTGGTAGCCGGCAGCTCCCGGTAGCCGGGGGCGCCACCACGGCCGCCGGGTAGGCTCCGGCGGTATGGGCGTGACGCACCACGGCCGCACCGAGCGGCTCGACCTCGCCGATCCCACGCTGCGCGAGTGGCAGTGCACGGTGCTCTACTCCGGCCCGGAGGGGATCGTGCTGGACCGGTCGGCGTTCTACCCGGGTGGCGGAGGCCAGCCTCCCGACCACGGCGTGCTGCTGTGG
>CAZSNW010000256.1:1345-3781 GCA_964608245.1 uncultured Micromonosporaceae bacterium | reverse complement strand
TCAACTTCGGCTCCCCGGAGGACCCGGCGGTGATGTGGCAGTTCGCCGAGGCGGTCCGCGGTCTGGCCGACGGCTGCGCCGAGCTGGGCATCCCGGTGGTGAGCGGCAACGTCAGCTTCTACAACTCCACCGGCGCGGTGCCGATCAACCCGACCCCGGTGGTGGGGGTGCTCGGCGTGCTGGAGAACGCCGCCGACCGGGTCCCGATGGGCTTCTCCTCCGCCGGTGACGTGGTGTTCCTGCTCGGTGAGACCCGGGAGGAGCTGTCCGGCTCCCAGTGGGCGTGGGTGGTGCACAACCACCTGGGCGGGCCGCCGCCGACGGTGGACCTGGCCGCGGAGCAGCGGCTGGCCGAGCTGATCCGGGCCGCCAACCGGGTCGGCCACCTGCGCAGCGCGCACGACCTGTCCGACGGCGGCCTGGCGCAGGCGCTGGCCGAGGCCTGCCTGCGGCACGGGTTCGGGGCGACCCTCAAGCTACCGGAGGAGTGGGCGAACGACCCGTTCGTCCTGCTGTTCAGCGAGTCCAGCGCCCGGGCGCTGGTGAGCGTGCCGCGGGGCCGCGAGGTGGCGTTCACCGGGCTGTGCGACGAGCTGGGCGTGCCGTGGACGCCCCTGGGGGTGGTGACCCCGCAGGGGTCCCCGTTGGAGATCGCCGACCTGTTCTCGATCCCGATGGAGGAGCTGCGCCAGGCGTGGGAGTCGACCCTGCCGGCGCTGTTCAGCCTGCCTCCGGTGGTGGAGCTGGACACCGCCGACGGCGGGTCGGAGCAGGCGGAGGCGACCGGCCCGGCTTCGGAGTCGTCGGAACCCACCGCCTGACCGGCCCGGACCGCTGAGGTACGCGGGCCACCGCCCAGGCGCACGCCGACCGGGCCGGGTACGCGGCTCCGGACCCGGCCCGGTCACGTCCCGATCAGGTCAGTCGTCCATCCAGTCGGGCCGCTGGCGCGGCTCCGGGGCGGCGTGGCGGGGCCGCGAGCCGTCGTACGGGTCGGTCTCCGGCGTCCGCTGGCCGGGCACGGGCTGGCCGTACTGGGACGGGTCCTGGCCGTAGCGCGGCTGGCCGGCGCCGTAGCCCGTAGGCGGGGAGGTCGGGTACCCGGACTGGCCGTACCCGGGCTGCCCGTAGTGCGGCTGCCCGTAACCGGGCTGCCCGGCCCCACCAGGCTGCCCGTAGCCCGGCTGCCCGTAACCCTGGGCGCCGGACGGCGGCGGGCTGGTCGGGCCGTACGCGGGCTGACCGTGCCGGTACGGGTCGGGGCCGTACCCCTCGTCACCGCCGGCCGGGTACCCGGGCCGGTTGTACTGGCCGGTGCCGGCGTCCGCGGTCCCGCTGCCGTAGCCGCGCTGGTCGTACCCGCCGGGGGTGCTGCCGGGGCCGGCCGGGCTGCCGGTCGCGCCCGGGTACGGCGCCCGCGGCGTCACCGGGCTGCCGTAACCTGCACCGGCCGGGGAGCCGGGCGCACCCGGCGATCCCGGCACACCCGGGGCGGCGCCGGGCGCGCCGTAGCTGTGGGCGCCGTAACCGCCCGCACCGGCAGGGGAACCGTAGCCGGGCGTGCCGGGGGTCGCGCCGTAGCCTGCGCCGGGGCCGGCCCCGTACCCGGGCTGCCCGCCCGTCCCGTACCCCGGCTGGCCGCCGGTCGGCCCGTACCCCGGGGGCGTCGGCACGGGTGGCCGGGGCCCCGGCGGCGTACCCTGCCGCGGCAGCACGGTGGTCTCGTCCCCACTCCCGCCGGCCACCATGGTCGGCGCCTCGGCCATCGCGGGCCGTGGTCCGAACCCGGGGGCGGGACCGCCCGGCCGCATGACCTGGGTGGGCGCGCCCGCGGGCCCGGCGACCCGGGTCGGTGCGGGCCTCTGCCCGACGCCACCCGGTCGCGGCCGGTACGGGCCGGTCGGGGCGTCCGCGTCGCCGAAGCCCTCGTCCTCGTCCTCCTCACCGGCGCGGCGCCGCCAGACCAGGTACGCGATCGCCCCGGCACCGGCGAGCAGGAAGAGGATGCCGAGAATGATCATGATGGTGGTGAACGTGCCACCACCAGGGTCGTCCTCGGGTGGTGCCGCCGCCCCGACGGTCGGCGCGGAGGTCGCGCTCGGGGTGCCGGTGGGGGAGGCGCTCTTGGTCGGCTCGGGCGTCGGGGTGGCCGTGCTCTCGACGCTCAGCTTGATGTCCCGGACGACGTCGTTGGGCCCGGCCCGGCCGGTGTAGGTCCTGCCCTGGTAGCCGTCGGCGGACGCGGTGAGCGCGAACGCCCCGGGTGCGATCGGCATGTCCCGGAAGATGAAGTCGCCGTTGGCGGTGGCGGCGACCTCGTGCACCTTCTCCTCGGAGTCGACGAGCACCACCTTGGCGTGCGGGACCCGCTCCCCGGTCTTCATGTCCACCACGTAACCGGAAATCTCCTTCACCTTGGGCGCCTCGTCCGGCCCC
>CAZSNW010000256.1:0-1245 GCA_964608245.1 uncultured Micromonosporaceae bacterium | reverse complement strand
AACTATGCCTTGTCGTGTCGAGCCGGCGCGACCCGGGGATGGGTGGACGGTGGAAAACCCGCGACGTATCGTCCCGTCATGTCCGTACCGCACCATAATTCGTCCGCGATTCCGGCCTCGGTCGACGCCGTTCTGGAGGACCTCGACCACGGACGTACGCCCGGACCGGCGACCCTCGCCGACGCGGTACGCGGGTCGCTGGCGGTCCTGGCGCGCCGGGTGCCCGGGCGGTCGGTGGAGGTACGGGTGCCGCCGTACGGCGCGGTGCAGTGCGTACCCGGTCCCCGGCACACCCGGGGCACTCCGAGCAACGTGGTGGAGACCGACCCGCTGACCTGGGTGTCGCTGGCCACCGGGCGGCTGAGCTGGGCGGACGCGGTGGCCGACGGCCGGGTGTCGGCCAGCGGCGAGCGGGCCGACCTGTCCGCCCACCTGCCGCTGTGGGAGCCGCGCTGACCTCCGGGATCACCGGCGGCGGCCACGGCGTGGCGCCGTGGCGTCACCCCCGCTGGCGTACACTGGTCCGGTCAGCCCCCGAAGCGGAGGAGCGGCAGTGTCCCGACGCCGCGGCTGGCTGCCCCCGGGCTTCGACCCCCAGCAGCCGGAAGTTCGCGAGGAGTGTGGTGTCTTCGGCGTCTGGGCGCCGGGCGAGGATGTGTCGCACATCACATACTTCGGCCTGCACGCGCTGCAGCACCGTGGACAGGAGGCCGCCGGGATCGCCGTCAGTGACGGCTCCACGGTGGTGGTCTACAAGGACCTCGGTCTGGTCACCCAGGTGTTCGACGAGCCGACCCTGGCGAGTCTGCGCGGACACCTGGCGATCGGTCACACCCGCTACTCCACCACCGGCTCCTCCACCTGGGAGAACGCCCAGCCGGTGATCCGGGCGACCACCACCGGCACCACGGTGGCGCTGGCCCACAACGGGAACCTGGTCAACACCCCGAGGCTGGCGCAGCTGGTCGCCGAGCGCGGGCTGTCCGACCCGCGGGACAACGCCACCACCGACACCATGCTGGTCGCCACCCTGCTGGCCGGCTACCCCGACCTGTCGGTGGAGGAGGCGGCGCTGCGGGTGCTGCCCATGCTGCGGGGCGCCTACAGCCTGGTCTTCATGGACGAGTCCACTCTGTACGCCGCCCGCGACCCCCACGGCGTACGCCCGCTGGTGCTGGGCCGGCTGGCGAGCGGCTGGGTGGTGGCGAGCGAGACCGCGGCGCTGGACATCGTCGGCGCCACCGT
>CAZSNW010000255.1:0-3782 GCA_964608245.1 uncultured Micromonosporaceae bacterium | reverse complement strand
GACGTCACGGTGCTGGCCGACCCGGCCCGCATCACCGGCGTCTGGAAGGGCGGCGTGCGGGTCAAGGGTTGATACCTGCGTGCCTTCGCGTCGCCGCGCCCGCCGCCGGCGACGGGGTGGTCGGCCGTTGAGGCTCGACCACCCCGTCTGTCCGGTTTAGTCCTGCCACACCTCCCAGCCCGTCCCATAGGTACTATATGCTTCGATAGTGAAACTGGCCCATTCGCCACAGATGTGAGGCTTCGTCCAGTAGAGTCCGGTTGTCTTCAGAGGGCTCCGATCACGGATGCGGCCACGCGTAGCCGTACGCACTGACGTCGACGCGCGTCGTGCATCATGAGATCCTCCCTTCAGTTGGAAGACGCCCGATCACGCTCATTCATTAGAATGCATATATTTCCATAGGGCGGCCGCGTGCCCTCCAATTGGCGCCTACTGTCCGATCCGTAGGTTCCAGGCCACGTCGTCGGCGGTCTCTACCTGGACGGTGAGGTCCGTGGTGCGGCGCATTTGCAGCCGGTTGGCGAACGGTAGGGCCTCGTTCGTGCCGCAGGGGAGGGGCAGGTCGGCCAGCGGCTGCAGGTGCAGGACGAGGTGGTCGCCGGTGCAGGCGCCGGTGACCCAGACGGTGCCGGGTTCGACCGTGACGGTGCCGAGGTCGGCCGATCCGGTGGTGGCGGCCACCACCAGGTGGGTGGTGTCGGTGCCCGGGAACGGTGGCGGAGTGCCGCTCACCTCGATCGGCGTCGGCGTCGGCAGCGCTGGGAGGGTGGGCGGTGCGGGCGGACCTGGTGTCCGGTTCGCGGTGCACGCGGCCAGGAGCGCGACCACCGTTGCCGCCACCCAGGCCAGGCACCGCCTCGCGTACCGGGCGCGGGTGGAGCGGGGCCGGCCCGCTCCACCCGGTCGTCGGCTTCCTACTCCTGCCATACGTGCCAGCCGTGCCCGATGGTGCTATAGGCCTCGGCCGGGTAGCTGTACCACTGGTCGCAGAGGAAGATTCTCTTCGTCCAGTAGGTGCCGGTGGTCTTGACGACCACGCCGCCGTACAGGCCGTACTGCGTCTTGCCCGACGGGACCGTCATCGGCCCCACGATGATGCCCGTCTCGGTCGTGACGGACCGGGTGACTGTGTAGCCGTACCTGTGCTCCACGGAGGCGTTCACGATGTCGATGTCGAGACCGACACCCGATGAGCCGGTCGAGTACGCGGTCGACCACACCGTGGCCGTGGTACTGGACGTGAAGGTCACCTGGATGGGGGACGGGTTGTCGTTCTTGACGACGTGGAGCGGCTCCACCGGAATGATCATCTCGCCGTGGTTGGCCTCGACGCTGTAGATGTCGTCGGCGTCGAAACAGTCTCCGCCCGGCGGGATCGCCAGTGCGGGAGACGGGGCTGCCACCATGGCCATCGCGATGGCCGCGCCGACCGCGGACGCTATCGTCCGCAACAACAGCCGGCGGCGACGCGGTGGGTGGGTGCTCACGGGGGCTCTCCTCTCAGTCCTCCTGATAGAGATCGGTGGATTATGGTCGCGTCAAGAACCTGACGCAGACCAAAATAGATTGTTTATGTTACACTAATCGATAGATGTAGGCTAGAGTGGATTGAAGCGGGCGGCGTTGGTTGAGACAATCCTGGTTTCGTGCGGTGCCGCCCGCCCGTCACCAGCGGGAACACCACCTCTGGTGCACGACGAAAGCCTTCGCCTGGGAGTGCTTCCTGCTGCTCCGTGTCGCAGCGGCTGTGGTGTGTCCGCTTCGGGTTGAGGGCCGTCCGGCGTGGGACGTCCTCGGGGTGCCCGGCCGTGTAGTCCGGGCGATCCGGATCAGTCGGAGGTGTAGGTCCGACGCTGTTTGGCGTCACCCTCCAGCGTTGGAACTTGTCCGCCGCCTCCCGGGCGCACGCTCCTCCGGCACGCGCGTACCACGGGGGGTGGCGCAGATCCCCGGGCGCCGGACGCGACCGACACCGGTGAGACGGGTCACGTCGCGTTGCCGGAAGCGGCTGCATGACGATACTCTCACGCGCATACTCATACAAAACCGGTCGCGGGGGTGTCATGGGAGTACGGGTCGCGGTCGCGGGCGCCAGCGGGTACGCCGGCGGCGAGCTGCTGCGGCTGATCGCCGGCCACCCGGACCTGGAGCTGGTCGCGGCCACCGCGCACCACCAGGCCGGCACACCGCTGGGCGCCGTCCACCCGCAGCTGCGCAGCTTCGCCGACGTGGTGCTCGCCGCCACCGACCCGCAGGTGCTCGCCGACGCCGACCTGGTGTTCCTCGCCCTGCCGCACGGGCGGTCGGCGGCGGTCGCCGCCGCCCTGCCGCCTGCGGTCAAGGTGGTGGACCTCGGCGCCGACCACCGGCTCGCCGACCCGGCCGCCTGGTCCCGCTACTACGGCGGCGACCACGCCGGCGCCTGGACCTACGGCCTGCCGGAGCTTCCCGGCCAGCGGGCCGCCGTCGCCGCCTCGACCCGGGTCGCCGCCACCGGCTGCTACGCGGTCGCCACCATCCTCGCGCTCGCGCCGCTGATCGCCGCCGGGCTCGCCGACCCCGACGACGTCGTGGTGGTGGCCGCCTCCGGCACCTCCGGCGCCGGCCGGGCCACCAAGCCGCACCTGCTGGCCACCGAGGTGATGGGCGACCTGTCGCCCTACAAGGTCGGCGCCCACCAGCACGTGCCCGAGATCAAGCAGGCCACCGGGGTACGCAGCCTGTCGTTCACCCCGGTGCTCGCCCCGATGCCCCGGGGCATCCTCGCCACCGTCACCGCGACCCCGGCGTACGCCGGGCTGACCGCCTCCGACGTGCGCGAGGTGCTCGTCGCCGCGTACGCCGACGAGCCGTTCGTGCACGTGCTGCCCGAGGGCGCCTGGCCGCACGCCGCCGCGGTCGCCGGCAGCAACTCCTGCCACCTGCAGGCCACCGTCGACGTCGACTCCGGCCGGGTGATCGTCACCAGCGCCATCGACAACCTGGGCAAGGGCGCGGCCGGCCAGGCCGTGCAGTGCGCCAACCTCATGCTCGGTCTGCCGGAGACCGCCGGCCTGTCCTGCAACGGGGTGGCGCCGTGACCGTCACCGCACCCGCCGGGTTCCGGGCCGCCGGGGTCGCCGCCGGGTTGCGGAGCGGTGAGGGGCCCGACGTGGCCGTGGTGGTCAACGACGGCCCGCTGTTCGCCGCCGCCGGGGTGTTCACCGCCAACCGGGTCAAGGCCGCGCCCGTGCTGTGGACCCGCCAGGTGCTCACCGGCGGCGAGCTGCGGGCGGTGGTCCTCAACGCCGGCGGGGCCAACGCCTGCACCGGCCCCGAGGGCTTCCAGGACACCCACGCCACCGCCGAACACCTCGCCGCCGCTCTCACCGCCGCCCTCGGCGTCGAGGTGGGTGCTGCGGAGATCGGGGTCTGCTCCACCGGGCTCATCGGTGAACGGCTGCCCATGGACAGGCTGCTCGCCGGGGTCGACGCCGCGGTGGCCGCCCTCTCCCGCGACGGCGGGGCGGACGCGGCCGCGGCCATCCTCACCACCGACACCCGGCCGAAGACCTACGCCGCCACCGTGGCCGCCGCCGGCGGCGGCACCTGCACCGTGGGCGCGATGGCCAAGGGCGCCGGCATGCTCGCCCCGCAGCTCGCCACCATGCTCGCGGTGGTCACCACCGACGCGGTCGCCGACGCCGCCACGCTGGACGCCGCGCTGCGCCAGGCGGTCCGGGTGAGCTTCGACCGGCTCGACTCCGACGGCTGCATGTCCACCAACGACACGGTGCTGC
>CAZSNW010000254.1:0-3785 GCA_964608245.1 uncultured Micromonosporaceae bacterium | reverse complement strand
CCCTGGTGCCGGGCAACGAGACCGCCGTCTACCGGGTCATCAACCAGCTGGCCCGGGCCGGCGCCACCGTCATCCACAAGGACGTGGCCAAGGTCCACGTCAGCGGCCACGCGCCCGCCGGCGAGCTGCTCTACCTGCTCAACGTGGTACGCCCGGCCAACCTCATGCCGATCCACGGCGAGTGGCGGCACCTGCGCGCCCACGCCCAGTTGGGGATCGAGGCGGGGCTGGCCCCGGACCGGATCGTGCTGTGCGAGGACGGGGACGTGGTGGACCTGGTCGACGGCCGCGCCACGGTGGTCGGTCACCTGGAGAACCGCTTCGTCTACGTCGACGGCCTGGCGGTCGGGGACGTGGGTGAGTCGCTGCTCACCGAGCGCCGCATCCTCGGCGACGGTGGGTTCATCGCCGCCACGGTGGTGGTCGACTCGGTCACCGGCAAGGTGGTGGGCGGCCCGACCGTCTCGGCCAAGGGCTTCTCCGAGGACCCGTCGGTTTTCGACGAGGTGCTGCCGCTGATCACCGAGGCGCTCAACCGGGCGGCCGAGGACGGCGTGAGCGACCCGCACCAGCTGCAGCAGGTGGTGCGCCGGACCGTCGGGCGCTGGGTCCACGAGACCTACCGCCGCCGGCCGATGATCGTGCCCACCGTGGTCGAGGTGTAGGACGGGCGCCGTGCCCGACGCCGTGCCCGACCGGGCCGTGGACGCCGAAAGGCCTCGCATGTGGACGATCGGGCACGGCGCGCGCCCGCTGGAGGCCCTCGTGGCGGTGCTGCGCGCCGCTGGTGTGGAGACGGTGGTGGACGTGCGCCGGTTCCCGGGTTCGCGCCGCCACCCCCAGTTCGGCCGGGAGGCGCTGGCCACCGGCCTGCGGGACGCCGGTATCCGGTACGAGTGGCAGGGGGAGGCGTTGGGCGGCCGGCGGTCCCGTTCGCCAGCCTCCCGGCACGGCGCGCTGCACCAGGCCGCCTTCGCCGGCTACGCCGACCACATGGACACGCCGGAGTTCCGCGCGGCGGTGGACGCGCTGGTGGCGCGCGCCCGGCGGGGCGAGCGGCTGGCGGTGATGTGCGCCGAGACGCTCTGGTGGCGCTGCCACCGGATGCTGATCGCCGACGCCCTGGCGATGCGTGGGGCGACGGTCACCCACCTGCTGGAGGTGGACCGGAGCGACGCGTACCGCCCGCATCCCGCGGTGCGCCGCGGGGAGGACGGCTGGCCGGTCTACGACGTGGCCGACACCGTGCCCGGCCTGTGAGGCGGGCGGGCCGGCGAGGAGACGAGCGGAAGGAGAGGGCGTGGAGGGCGCGGTCGTCGAGGTGACCGCGGAGGAGGAGCTGCGGGCGCTGGTCGGGGAACCGAAGCCGGTGGCGGCGATCAAGGAGCGGCGGGTGCTGCACGAGCACGACCGGGCGTGGCTGGCCGCGTCCCCGTTCTGTCTGATCGCCACGGCCGCGGCCGACGGCACCTGCGACGTCTCGCCGAAGGGGGACCCGCCCGGGTTCACCCTGGTGCTTCTCCCGGTGCAACAGAGCCTGGCGGAGCTGGAGCGCTACTACGGCCCGGAGTACGCGCGCGGGTTGTATGAGCAGACCTGACCCGGCCTACGATGGGCGCCGGAGGCCGCCGTGTTCTTCGCGCTGCTGACCACGCTGATCCTGGTCGTCCACTTCGCCTACCTGGCGTACGTGGTGACCGGCGGCTTCCTCGCGTGGCGTTGGCCGCGCACCGTGGTCCTGCACGTGGCGGCGGCCGCCTGGGGGCTGCTGATCGTCACCAACCCGTGGGGCTGGCAGTGCCCGCTCACGTACGCCGAGCGGTGGTCGCGCGCCCGGGCCGGGCAGGAGGGTCTCGAGGCCGGCTTCGTCGACCGGTACCTGGAGGGCGTGATCTACCCGGAGCGCTACACGCTGCTGTTGCAGGTGCTGGTCGGGGTGGCGGTGGTCGGCTCGTGGATCGGCCTGTGGTGGCGGCTGCGCCGGCGGCGGACGCGGACGGCGTCCACGTACGGCACCGGCGAGGCGACGCGGTGACGGCGGGACGGGGGAGGTTGCACGCGTAGCCGCACCGGCCGCACTACGGTGGTGACCATGGCCGCCCGCACCTCCCGCTCCTCCGGGCGCCGCACCACGTCCACGCGGCGCCGGACCACCGGTCGTAGCAGCACGCGCCGCACCACCCGCCGGCGTACGGGCAACGGATCCGTCTTCGGACTGCTCGTGCTGCTGTGGATGGGCCTGGCCGGTGCGGTGGGCTGGGTGGTCCGGGCGGTCGGCAGGCAGGCGGCCACCGCCAAGGAGCTCGACCCCGAGCACCGGCGGGACGGCGCCGGGCTGTTCCTGCTCGCGCTGGCGATCCTGCTGGCGGTGGCGGTGTGGTTCGGCGGCGGCGGCCCGGTCGGCGCCGGGTTCGCCACGGCGGTGCGGCGCGTGGTCGGGATGGTGGCGGCCGCGCTGCCGCCGTTGCTGCTGCTGGGGGCGATCCGGTTGATGCGCGCCCCGTCCGGCCCGGAGGTCCGCGGCCGGGCGGTGGTCGGCTGGACCGCGCTGCTGCTCGCGACCACCGGCCTGCTCGACGTCGCCCGGTCCCCACAGGATCTGGCGGAGCGGGAGGGCGCCGGCGGGTTGATCGGGGCGCTCGGCGGGCTGCTGGCGCAGGCGGTCACCCCGTGGGTGGCGGTGCCCACCCTCCTGCTGCTCGCGGCCTTCGGACTGCTCGTGGTCACCGCCACCCCGATCAACCGGATCCCGGAACGGCTGGCGCTGGTGCGCGACTTCCTGCTCGGCCGCCCGATCGGGAAGGAGAAGGAGGCGCTGGCCGCCGCCGACCTCGACGACGACGAGGACGACGAGGAGGAGCTGCCGGTCCGCCGGCGCCACCCGGCGCGGCGGCGCCAGGGCGTGATGGCGCGGGACCTGACCCCGCCGGCCGAACCGCTGGCCGACCCGCCGACGTCCACCGCGGCCGGTCCCCGCGGACGGTCGGGGACGGACGGACCCGCCCGCCCGGCCGCGCTCAAGCCGCCGGTGCACTCGCCCCCGCTGGCCCGGGCCGAGCAGCCGGCGCTGGCCGGGCTCGGCGGCGACTACACCCTGCCACCGGTCAACCTGCTGCGGCCGGGCACCGTCACCCGGGTCCGCAGCAAGGCCAATGACGAGGTGGTGGAGGCGCTGCAGGGCGTCTTCGAACAGTTCGACGTGGACGCCGCGGTCACCGGGTTCGTTCGGGGGCCGACCGTGACCCGCTATGAGGTGGAGCTCGGCCCCGGTGTCAAGGTCGAGCGCATCACCCAGCTGTCCCGCAACATCGCGTACGCGGTGAAGTCGCCGGACGTGCGGATCATCAGCCCGATCCCGGGCAAGAGCGCGGTCGGGGTGGAAATCCCCAACCCGGACCCGGAGACGGTGGCGCTCGGGGACGTGCTCCGCTCCCGCGCCGCCACCTCCGACCACCACCCGCTGCTGGTCGGGCTGGGTAAGGACATCGAGGGCGGGTACGTGGTGGCGAACCTGGCCCGGATGCCGCACATCCTCATCGCCGGCGCCACCGGCTCGGGCAAGTCGTCCTGCCTCAATAGCATCCTCGTCTCCATCCTCATGCGGGCCACCCCGGACGAGGTGCGGCTGCTGCTCATCGACCCGAAGCGGGTGGAGCTGACCGCGTACGAGGGCGTACCGCACCTGGTGCACCCGATCGTCACCCACCCGAAGAAGGCGGCGGCCGCGCTCGACTGGGTGGTGCGGGAGATGGACCTGCGCTACGACGACCTCGCCGCCGCCGGGG
>CAZSNW010000253.1:0-3802 GCA_964608245.1 uncultured Micromonosporaceae bacterium | reverse complement strand
CTTCGTGGTGGCGCACTTCCACTACGTGCTGTTCGGCACGATCGTGTTCGCGGTGTTCGCCGGGGTCTACTTCTGGTTCCCGAAGATCACCGGCCGGATGATGGACGACCGCCTCGGCAAGGTCCACTTCTGGCTGACCATGGTCGGCTTCCACACCACCTTCCTCGTGCAGCACTGGCTGGGCACCGAGGGCATGGCCCGCCGGTACGCCGACTACCTGGAGATGGACGGGTTCACCACCCTGAACACCATCTCGACCATCGGCTCGTTCATCCTCGGCATCTCCACGCTGCCGTTCGTCTACAACCTGTGGAAGTCGTACAAGTACGGGCCGGTGGTGACGGTCGACGACCCGTGGGGTTACGGCAACTCGCTGGAGTGGGCGACCAGCTGCCCGCCCCCGCTGCGCAACTTCGACCGGCTGCCGCGCATCCGCTCCGAACGTCCCGCGTTCGACATGAAGTACCCGGAGCTGGTCACCGGCTACACCGCGGCCAGGATGGAGCCCCCCGCACCGGCGGAGCACCACTGAGGCCGGCACAAGCGGCCGGCCCCGGTTCACGCGGGAAACCGACCCGGTTTGCCGGGGCCACTCGGCGGGTAGAGGCGCCGGCATGGCACGGACCCTGGGCCGCGCGTTGGCCGCGGTCGAGACCTGGCGGTGGGTGGACCGACCCGCGCAGCGGGCGCAGTGGGTGCTCCGGCGGATCCTGCCGGAGGGGCCGCTGCTGCGCGCCCTCCACGGCACGTGGTTGGGCCACGCGCTGCACCCGGCGCTGGCGCCGCTGCCGCTCGCCTTCTGGCTGTCCACCGGTCTGCTGGACCTCACGGGCGACCGGACCGCCGCGCGGCGGCTGGTGCTGTCCGGGGTGGTCTGCGCGCTCCCGACCGCGGTGGCCGGCCTCTCCGAGCTGCGGGACCTGGACGGGCCACGGCGCCGGGTCGGCTACGTCCACCTGGTCCTGAACATCACCGCCACCGCCTGCTACCTCACCTCGTGGCGGCAGCGGCGGCAGGGGCGGGATGTCGCCGGCCGGGCGTGGGCCACCGCGGGCCTGCTGGCCGTCAACCTGGGCGCCGCGCTCGGTGGCCACCTCGCCCACGCGCTGGAGACCGGGACCGGCCGCCGGGGCGACGCGACGGCACCGCAATTCGTTCCGGAGCGGGAGACCGCGGTCGCGGCGGTCGGCGCTCACCGGTGAGGAGGACAGGCGCACCGTCGGTGGGGCCGGACGGGTGACAGCGGTGGGGTCGACCACGAGGTCGACCCCACCGCAACCCGGGAAAGAGGAACCGACCGGGTCAGGATCACCGCCGGTGGCTGGCCGGAGTCACCGGCGGGATCCGCCCGGGTCCACGCACCGCGCGCGAAAACGGTTCAACGACCGTCGGCGGTGGACCCGGTCGCGACGTCGACGCGTACGTCGGACGGCCGCCACCACATGCACCACATCGGCGGACCATCCGGAAGCGACACCTCGCGGGTCACCTGGAACCCGTGCCGCTGGTACAGTCGCATGCTCGCGGGGCTGCTCGCCTCCAGGTAGGCCGGCAGACCGTCGCGGCCGTGCTCGTCCAGGACCGTCGTCAGCACCGCCGAGCCGAGCCCCCGCGACCGCATCGAGCCCCGTACCGCGAGCGCCAGCACGTGCAGGTACGGCCGGGTCGGCTGGTACGCGGCGACCAGCTCGGTGGCGGTGACCAGCCGGTCCCCGTACTCGGCTCCGACCTCCCGCAGCGCGGCGTTGAGCTGTCGCCGGCCGGCGGGATCGACCGCGCCGGAGGACGGCACGGCCAGCATGACCGCGCCGTTGCCGTCGACGGTCCACACCCCGTCGCTCAACGACACGATCTCCACCAGCAGCCGGCTGTACGCCGGGAGCAGCTGCCTCCGCCGTTCGGCGTCCGGATAGCACCAGCGCAGCATCGGGTCGTCCTGGAACGCCTCGGCCAGAACCTCCACCACCGCGCCGTGCTCAGCAGCGGTGGCCCGCCGTACGGCGGGAAGCACGTGCGTGTCCACGAGGCGCCTCCCTCGTCCGGAGTCGTCACCGCCCTCCCGTGGCCCGGGGTGGTCACCGGGAGCGGCTCGTGCATCATCCTGTCACATCTGGTGATTTCAATGTGGACGCACTACCGACGGGTAACCGGAACGCGCGGGTGAGCACGGGCGGGGGCGGTACCGCCGGCAGGCGCGCCCGTCACACCCGTGCGCGGCGCTTTGCCTCCACGAAGGCGCGCACCTTCGACAGCGGCCAGGTGTTGACCACCTCGTCCGCGGACAGCCACCCCCGTTGCGCCGTGCCGACCCCGTAGCGCAGGTAGTCCAGGTGCGGCACGGCGTGCGCATCGGTGTCGATGACGAAGTGCACCCCGTACCGCCGGGCCCGCAGGATGAGGTCGTCGGGCAGGTCCAGCCGGTCGGGGTAGCTGTTGATCTCCAGCGCGGTACCGGTCCGCGCCGCCGCCTTGAACACCTCGTCGAAGTCGGCGTCGACCGGCTCCCGGCGACCGATCTGCCGGGTGGTCGGGTGCCCCAGGATCGCCACGTAGGGGTGCTCGCAGGCGCGTACCAGCCGCCGGGTCATCTCCGCCCGCGACTGCTGGAAGTGCGAGTGGACCGCGGCCACGCACAGGTCGAACCCGGCGAGGAACTCGTCGTCCCAGTCGACGCTCCCGTCCGGGGCGATGTTGAGTTCGGTGCCGTGCAGCAGCGTCATGCCGCCGGGCCGCCCGAGCGCGCGGAGCTGCTCGCGCTGGGCGAGCATCTTCTCGTCGGTCATCCGCTGCATCGGCATGTTCTTGGCGTGGTCGGTGACGGCGTAGTACTGGTAACCCCGGGCCCGCGCCGCCGCCACCATCTCCTCTAGTGTGGACACACCATCGGTGAGGTCGGTGTGCGTGTGCAGGTCGCCGCGGATGTCCTCGATCGTCACCAGGTCCGGCAGGGCGCCGGCGAGGGCGGCCTCGACCTCGCCCCGGTCCTCCCGCAGCGGCGGCGGGATCCAGGGCAGCCCCAGCTTCTCGTACACCTCGGGCTCGGTCCGGGAGACCACCAGCTCGTCGTCCTCGACCCGGAACAGGCCGTACTCGGACAGCTTGAACCCGTTGCGGATGGCCAGCTCCCGGGTGCGGATGTTGTGCGGCTTGGAGCCGGTGAAGTACTGCAGCGCCGCGCCCCACACCTCCGGCGGCACCACCCGCAGGTCCACCTGCAGGCCGCTGTCGGTCCGCACGGAGCTCTTGGTGGGTCCGCGCGCGATGACCTCCACCACCTGCGGCAGCCCGGTGAACGCCGCCATGACCGGGCCGGATTTGCGCGCCGCGGCGAGGATGTCCAGGTCGCCGATGGTCTCGCGCATGCGGCGCACCGACCCGGCGTACGCGCAGTCGACGCACCCGCGCACGGCGCCCAGCGCGGCGACGATCTCCTCGGCGGCTTCGGTGGCGGCCGACAGCAGGACCCGGCCGCCGCCGCGGCGCAACAGGTCGATGCCGTGCCGGAGGTTCTCGGCGGTCTTCGGGCCGAAGCCGCGCAGCCTGGCGAGCCGTCCCTCCTCGATCGCCCGCTCCAGCTCCGGCACCGACGCCACGCCGAGCTCGCGGTAGAGCACCATCGCCTTCTTCGGCCCCAGCGTGGGGATGCGGGTCAGCTCGCGTACGCCCGCGGGCACCTTGGCCCGCATCTGCTCCACCGCCTCGATCCGGCCGGAGTGCAGGTACTCGAGGATCTTCTCCGCGATCGAGCCGCCGACGTTCGGGATCTCCTTCAGGCCCGCGAGGTCGAGCGCCGAGACGTCGG
>CAZSNW010000252.1:0-3805 GCA_964608245.1 uncultured Micromonosporaceae bacterium | reverse complement strand
CCCACTCGCCGCACTCCGGGCAGCGCCCCACCCACTTGGGGGGCTGGTACCCGCAGACGTCGCAGTGGTAGGACACCGCCTTCCGGCCGCCGGTCCGCCGCGCCCCGACGGTCCGGCCACCGGAGGGCGCCTCGGCCGCCTCCCGGGTCGTCGTGCCCGTTCGCGTCACGGCCGGCACGTTACCGGACCGGTCCGACACCGCGTCCGTGACACCACGACCGGCGTCCCCGGCGCCTCACGGCAGCACGGTGACCGTCACCGGCTCGCTGCGGAGGGTGCCGAGCCGGGCGTACAGCTGGTACTCGCCGGGCCCGACCACCTCCCCGGCGGGCTGCTCGTCCGCGCCGCACCGGCTGCTGCTGCGCCCGTTCCAGTCGATGTAGTAGGAGGTGGCGAAGCCCGGCGGCAGTTCCCGCAGGTCGGAGGAGACGTCCGCACCCGGGCCGTCGCAGCCGCGCGACGACCAGACCCGGTCCGCCCCGGTGCCCCGGATCAGGTACAGCTCGCGCAGGCCCCGGCCGATGTCCCGCACGCAGGTACGCGCCGAGTCGTTACGGATCTCGATGGTGAACCGCACCACCGGACCGGCGCCCAGCTCGGCGCTGGTCAGCTCGGTGCGGGAGGTATACGCCCGGACGACGATCTCCTCGTCCGTGCACCGGTCGTCGTCCGGCTGCCGACCGACCGGCGCGCCACCCCCGCCACCCGGCGGCGGGGTCGTTGCGCCCTCCGGCTCCGGCGTCGACGCCGGCGAGGCGTCACCGGCCGAGGTCGCGGTGGCGGACGCGTCCACTCCCGGCGAGGTCGGAGGGTCACCCTCCGCGCGGCGGGAGGAGCCGGAGACGGCCATGCAGGCCTGGGTCACCAGGAACAGCACGACGAGGATTCCGGCGAGCACGATGAAACGGCGTCGCCAGTACACCGAGGGAGGGAGCGGACCAACCGTCAGTCGCATGGCGGTCCCACCCTATCCGGTGCCGAACCGACCGCCGGGACGGCGCGCCAGGCGGGTGTGGCCGGCGGCCGGTCACGACGTGGTCGGGCACCGTCACAGGTAGACCTTGCGCGGGTACACCGCGTGCGGGCCGGTCACGCGATCCAGGAACAGCAGGCCGGCGCAGTGGTCGATCTCGTGCTGCAGAGCCCGCGCCTCGAACGCGTCGGTGGTCACCGTCACCTCCTCGCCGGTGCCGGGCAGGTACCCCACCACGGTCACCCGTCCGGCGCGCCGGACGTCGCCGGTGAGATCCGGCACCGACAGGCAGCCCTCCCGGCCCACCTTCCAGCGGCTGGCCGCCACCAGCACCGCGTTGCACAGCACGAACGCGCCGTGGCACGTACGCGCCTTCGGATGCCCGGACACGTCCACCGCGAACACCCGCAGCGACACCCCGACCTGCGGCGCGGCCAGGCCCACGCACCCCCGCTCGGCCCACATGGTCGCCAGCAGGTCGGCGGCCAGCGCCACCACCTGCGGGTCGGTGGGGTCGACCGGGTCGGACGGGCCACTCAGCCGGCGGTCGGGTGCGCGGACCACCGACCGGCGCGTACCCGCCTCGGGCAGCACCTCGCGGATGCGGGCCGCCAGGGTCACAGCAGGTCCGCCTCCACCGGCGAGAGGTCGACCTCGACCGACAGCTGCTGCGCGACCTCGGTCAGCCGTCGCCGCGCCTTTGCCTCCGCGGCCGTCGGCAGGTCGACCTCGGCGACCAGCACGTACAGGTCGCCGGCGAGCCGGGTGGTGAGGTCGGTGATGTTGCCGCCGGCCTCGGCGAGCACGCGGGTCACCGCGGCCACGATGCCGAGCCGGTCGGCGCCGTGCACGCTCAGCCGGTACGGCGCCCCGCCGGCCACCGCCGCCGGCTGCTGCGGCGGGACCGGCCGGACCGCCAGCGTCAGCGAGCCGTCGGCCTCCACCGGTCGCAGCGCCTCCGCTACCCGGGCGGCGTCCGCCTCGCCGGTGCAGACCAGCGTCATCGCGAAGTGGCCGCGCAGCCGGGTCATCGTGGAGTCGGTGAGGTTGAGGCCGAGCTGCGCGAGCACCTCCGCCACCTCCGCCACGATGCCTGGCCGGTCGTGACCGATCACCGTCACGGTCAGCTCACCCACGCGCGGGAGTGTACGGGCCGGCGGGTGTTCCCGGAGCTGTCCCGCCGCGGCCGTCCCGCATGCCGGTCGCCCGACCGGCCGCCGGCACCGGTGAGCCCGGCACCGGCGGGCCGGCGCCACCGACGGGCTAGCATCGCCGGCGATGTCCACCGTGGCCGCCCTCGCCGCCGACTGGTACCGGCGGCACGCCCGCGACCTGCCGTGGCGCGCCCCGGGCACGAGCCCGTGGGGCGTGCTCGTCTCCGAGGTGATGCTCCAGCAGACGCCGGTGGCGCGGGTGGAGCCGGTGTGGCGGGAGTGGATGGCCCGCTGGCCCACCCCCGCCCACCTGGCCGCCGACTCCCCGGCGGAGGCGATCCGCGCCTGGGGCCGGCTGGGCTACCCGCGGCGGGCACTGCGGCTGCACGAGTGTGCCGGGGCGCTGGTGGCGCGCCACGGAGGCCGGGTGCCGTCCTCGGTGGCGGAGCTCCAGGCGCTGCCCGGGATCGGCGCCTACACCGCCCGGGCGGTGACCGCCTTCGCGTACCGGCAGCGGCACCCGGTGGTGGACACCAACGTCCGCCGGGTGGTCGCCCGCTGCGTGGACGGGCGGCCGGACGGCGGGCCGGCCACCACCGCCGCGGACCTGGCCGCGGTCGAGGCGCTGCTGCCGGCGGACGGCGAGGAGGCGGCGGTGGCCAGCGCCGCCCTGATGGAGCTGGGCGCCACCGTGTGCACCGCCCGTGCCCCGCGCTGCGGCGGCTGCCCGCTGCGGGTCAGCTGCGCCTGGCACGCCACCGGCCGGCCGCTGCCGCCCGGCCCGACCCGCCGACCCCAGGGGTACGCGGGGACCGACCGGCAGGTCCGCGGACTGCTGCTGGCCGTGCTGCGGGCGGCGACGGAGCCGGTGAGCGCAACCGACCTGGAACGCGTGTGGCCCGACCCGGTCCAGCGGGACCGCGCCCTGGCGAGCCTGCTCGCCGACGGGCTGGTCCGCCGGACCGGGTCGGGCCGGTACGCGCTGCCGGACTAGGCCGGAGTCACTCCTTGACCTCGGCGGTGCCGCCGACCTCCCGGAGCTCCATCTCGCTCGGGACGACCGTCGGCATGGACTTGCTGCTGCCGGTGAAGGTCAGCTTCGCCCGCTCGACGTCCTGCGGGTCGCCCTCGCAGTCGACCTGGACGATCTGGCCGGGCCGCAGGTCGCCGAACAGGATCCGCTCCGACAGGGCGTCCTCCAGCTCCCGCTGGATGACCCGACGCAGCGGCCGGGCACCCATCACCGGGTCGTAACCCCGCTTGGCCAGGTACCGCTTGGCGTTCTCGGTGAGCGCCAGGCCCATGTCCCGGTTCTTCAGCTGGGTCTCGATCCGGGACACCATCATGTCCACGATCTTGAGCAGGTGCTCCTCGGTGAGCTGGTGGAACACGATGATGTCGTCGATCCGGTTGAGGAACTCCGGCCGGAACGACTGCTTCAGCTCGTCGTGGACCTTCTGCTTCATCCGCTCGTAGCTGCTCTCGGCGTCCTCGCTCGCCTGGAAGCCGAGCGAGACCGCCTTGGCCACGTCGCGGGTGCCGAGGTTGGTGGTCAGGATGATCACCGTGTTCTTGAAGTCCACGATGCGACCCTGACCGTCGGTCAGCCGGCCGTCCTCCAAAATCTGGAGCAGGGTGTTGAAGACGTCCGGGTGGGCCTTCTCGATCTCGTCGAACA
>CAZSNW010000251.1:0-3807 GCA_964608245.1 uncultured Micromonosporaceae bacterium | reverse complement strand
CATCGACTCCAGGCGATCGCCCGGGACGCGCTCTAGGCCGGGCGCAGATACTGAACAGGCATCTGTCACCCCTTTTTCGTGGACATGAGCCGCGGCCAGGGTGCATACTGATCACAAGAAGCGGCCCCGGGCGGCGCGGCAACGCCGAACTCCGGGGCCTGAGATCCCTGGTTAGGAGGGACCCTATGAAGCACCCTATCCTGCGGCTGTCCGCCGCCACCCTCGCCGCCGCCGCCGTGGTGGCGCTCGCCGGCGCAGCTTCAGCCCGCCAATCCGCCAGCCCGGTAGAGCTGCGGATCACCGCCACCGGCGCAGCCACCGCCGTGCTCACCGTGGACGGCTACCCGCTGGACATCAGCGCGGTGGTCAACCACTACCACCCTGCCGGGTGGATCGGCGAGGGCAACCTGGTCGTGCGAGCGGTCGGCGACGACGCCTCCTGCCGCATTGTTGTCAACGGGCAGGCGGCGTCCGAGCAGTCCGGCGGGCCCGTGGCCGTGTGCCGCTACCCCTAGAGGGCCCTAGAGGGCGATCACCGACAGCGACCGGTACTCGATGAACAGCGGGTTGCCGGCGCCACCCGGCTCGGTCAGATAGCGGGCGGAGAACGTGTACGTGCCCGCGTCTAGCCCGGTCAGCACCACCTCGCGTGACGGCGTGGAACCGAACGCGGTCAGCTCGTCCACGTCGATGACGGTGACCTCGGTGGCCCGCTCGAAGCTGGGCGCGATGTTCGTAGGCCCGGTCACCTGGAAGCTCATGAACCCGGCGTGGAACGTTCCCGGCTGGGAGGAAACTGCCAGCCGGGAACCGATCGTCACCAACGCGACTCCGGTCTCAGACACCTCCACGTCGGTGACCTCCGGCCCGCCCGGAGCCGTGGTCCACGAGCTGGACGTGATCTGCACCTCGCCCGCAGCCTCGGCGGCCCTGATTCGGGCTGCGAACACCTCCGCGGCGATCTGCTGCGCCAGCCTGGTACGCATCGGCGCGATCGCCGCCTCGGCCGCGGCCGGGCCCGGTTCGATAGCGCGGGACAGGATCGCCCAGTCCTGCGCCCCCCGCCGGCCGCCGCCATCCCAGCCGATCAGCAGCACGTCCATGCCCGCCTTGAACGTGAGCGCGTCCATGCCGGCCAGCACTGGCAGGTTCGACAGTCGGGCTCCCTGCCACTGCACGATGGACTCGAACGTGTCGGGGTTCCACGAAAGTAGCCGGCCCTGACCGAACCGGGTGGTGGGCTGCCGGGGCTGCTGGAACAGCGGGGAAAGGTCCCTGCTCGGCAGCGGCTCTTCCAGCGGCGCGGTCATGTGATCACTGCCTCTACTACGGTGTGGGTCTGGTCGCGGGTGGTCGCCGGCATTGCCGCGTCGGCCACCAGCGGTACCGTGCAGCGTTCGATCACGTGCACGGCGCGGGTTCCGTCCCGCAGCGTCACCCGCACCGTCTGATGTGGGCGCAGCAGCGGGTTCACCACCGCCGTGAACTGGGCCTGATGCGAGGCGCCGATGATCTGCCGCAGCATCGATACCGCCGCCTGCCTCGCCTGCCCCGGCGTCAGCAGAAGTGGCGACGAGAAGAAGTGCGGCACCATGCCGTGAGGGCCGCCCCACCGGGTAGGCGAGTTGATGCCCCGGTCGAGCGCCACCCCCCGGGCGGCGGACAGGGTGCCAGACACTCCCTCTCCGGTTGCCACGACAGCGTTGTAGGCGCTTTCGTCAGTCACGCTGTCGGATGCCCGCAGCAGAACACCTTTCCGGCCGGCGCGGACCTCCCACACAATCTCGTCCGCCGATGGCGGGTCCTCGATCCGCAGGATGCCCAGTCCGTCCCAATAGCACAGCTTGCCGTAGGAGTCGGCCAACTCCCGCAGCGCGGCGTACCTGTCCTGTTCGACGACGATCTGCCGGCCAATCTGCTCACGGTTCGTCGCGTCGTCCCACATGATCGTCGCCGCCGGGTACACCTCGCGCACCAGGTCTTCGGCCATGTCCCCGGCCGTGGTGTCCGCCGGGTACACCCGTGGTGTGAGCAGCCGGGCGCGGATGATTCCCCGCATGCGATCCTGTCCCTCGATCTGGATAGGACCGTCCGGGGCGTCGTCCTGGTCCAGATCGGTGATCCGGAACACCCCCAGCGGCACCCACAGGACCTCGTCGCCCAGGTCGATACCGCGCCGCACCCACACCTCGGCCCCGTACGGGGCGAGTTTGGACCGCACGTGCGACGGGTGCCACGGCCGGCCGGTCGACTCGTCCACCCCGGGGATCGTCAGGCTGAGGGTGGCGAACACATCGGCGGTGGCGTCGTACCGCACGTCCCCGCCGGAGATCGGCAACTCCATGCCGTCCGGGTCGGCAGAGGTTTGGAAGCTGTCCAGTAGACGGGCTTCGAACACCGGCCGGTGCGACCCCGGCAGCACCTCCACCACGGTAGCCCGCTGATCCTGCGGGTCCGGAGCGTGCCACCACCCCAGCTCGTCCACGTGCGGCGTCATCACGATCGACACGTGCGAGTGGTGGCGTGCCAGTGGCACCGTCTGCGTGAAAGCGGGCGACCCCTCGGAGCGGGACAGGCCGCCGACGTAGCCCTGCCCGGTGATGATCTCCAGGCCCTCGGGGAACGCGTTCCACGACTCGGGGAACGCGAGGATCGTGTCCGCGTCGACGGATGCGGCCAGTCCCATGATGGTGGTCGCGTCGCTGGCGCTGCCAATGCTATGCCACGTGCCGATCCGCGCTGTCGCGTCGAGACTGCGCAGGTTGACCGCGCCGGTGGTGGACACGCCGAGTCCCCAGATCCACAGGTAACGGTCGTGCAGCGCGGAAAAGGCCGGATCCATCGCCACCGCGTGTGCAGCGGTCACGCCTGGCAGGCTTTCGTCGGCGGCGTTCAAAAGGATCAGCTGGAACGGCCGCCGGTCGCCGGCCGCCGCCTCGACGTCGATCGTGTCCCGTATCGCGGCCAGGTACTCGGCCAGGGTCGGCACCTGAGCCCCGTCGCCGGCGTCCAGTGCCTGAATCTGCGCCAGCGTCAGGGAGTCGACCGCGCCGACGCCGTTGGTGGTGCGCTGCACCGTCGCGTCATGCATCAACACCGGCACACCGTCCGATGTGGTGCGAACGTTGATGTAGACGCCATCAGCCCACGGCGGGGCAGCCATCAGCGACGGGATCACGTTCTCATGACTGTGCACAGAGAACTGTCCTCGGGTGCCGATGAGCAGCGGCGCGCTCACGGGCGATACCCTTCGGCCCACCAGCGGACGTTGTCGAACTGGCCGCCGCCGATACTGCCGCCGATCCGCAGCGACGACAGGGTTTGGGAGACCATCAGCCGGCCGGCTGAGACGGACACAAGATGGTTGGACGTGCCGCCGTAGGTGCCGCCCTGCGACTGGTAGGAGATGATGCCCGGGGCGCCGTCGGTACGGTACAGCGTCACCGTACACGTGGACGACGGCGACGCCGACCATTCCGCCAGCCGCCACTCGTTGGAGTCGCCGCGGCCGGAATCCGACACCGACCCGTTCGACAGTTGGGTTACCACCATCCCCCACCGGTGGTCGGAGTTCCCACTGTTGTTGACCCGCGCCCAAATGTTCCCACCGTCCACTGTGAGCTGCCCGCGAAGGTGTATGCGGACCAGGCCGAACGTGCCCGCCGGGAAATCGCCGCCGGCGGTCAGGTCGATGTCGAAGAATCCGACGGATTCCTCGGCACCGTCGGCGATCGGCCGCCACCCACGCAGCGCCTCAGTGCGCAGGTCGGCGATCGCCTGCTCAACCCGCACAAGCTCGGTTTCAAC
>CAZSNW010000250.1:0-3855 GCA_964608245.1 uncultured Micromonosporaceae bacterium | reverse complement strand
TGTCGCGGACCAGACCGTCGTAGCCCACCTCGAAGCAGATGACGGTGCCCACCCGGGCGGGCCCCATGGTCAGCACCCCGGGCCGGTCCCCGGGCACGAATCCGACCACCCGGTCGACCACCTCGGTGATCGCCCGGGCGATCGGGTAGACCACCGACTTCAGCGGCAGGTACTCGGCACACGGCACCGGGTGGCGTTTGACGTACTGCTCCCCGGGGCCGCTGCCGGGGTGCCACACCAGGCCAACGTTGCGCGGGCCCTGCGCGTCGCGGACGATCGCCCCGACCAGGATCGGTACGCCCACCGCGTCGGCGGCGGCGCTGATGCGCGCGGCCGCGTCCGGGTTGGCGATCGGGTCGATGTCGCTGGAGTTCTCCGGCCAGATCACGAGGTCGGGCCGGGGCAGCCGGCCGGCGGCGACCTGGCGGGCCAGCTCCTCGGTGGTGGCGGCGTGGTAGTCCAGCACGGCCCGCCGACGCTGGTTGAAGTCAAGCCCCAGGGTGGGCACGTTGCCCTGCACGATCGCCACGGTGACCGGTTCCCCGGTGGCCCGGCCGGTCGGCGCCGCGGCGGCGATTGCGACCAGCGCCAGGAGGGCGGCGGTCGCTGCGGCCGCGGCCCGACCGCCGACCCTCGGCAGCCGGGTGGCCGGTGCGACCGCGTAGCGTCGGGTCAGCGCCCGCCAGCCGTGGGCGGCGAGCACCGCGAGCAGTCCGCCGGCGGCCGCGACCGCGGCGGTGACCAGCGGCGCGCCGCCCCAGGCCGCCAGCGCCAGCAGCGGCGAGTCGCCCTGGCTGAACGCGAGCCGTCCCCACGGGAAGCCGCCGAACGGAAAGCGGGTGCGCAGCGCCTCCTGCCCCACCCACAGCACCGCGGTAAGCAGCGGCCAGCTCCACCACCAGCGGGTCACGATCCGACCGGTGTACGCCGCGGCCGCGCCCATCAGGGCGAGGTAGGCCGACTCCGCGCCGGCCAGCAGCAGCCACGGCACGTTGCCGATCTCCAGGTTGGTCCAGCGCAGCAGCGGGGCGAAGAACACCGCCCCGGCCAGCGCCCCCAGCGCCGCGCCGGTGCGTGCCCGGCGGCCCTGGACGGCCAGCGCCAGCAGCGCCACCGCGACCGGGGCCAGCCACCACAAGTCGTACGGGGGGAAGGCGAACAACAGCAGGCCGCCGGATGCGGCGGCACCCGCCACCGGCGCCGCCCGGGACAGGCGCCGGATGGGGGCCGGAGGTGGGGCGTCGACCGGCTCCGGCGGTGCGGCGGTGGCGGTGCGGCTGCTCACCTTCCTAGAGTGCCTGAGCGCCCGCCCCTACCGCCGGTGGGGGCGGCGGCGGGTGGGAACCGCCGGTGTCGGAGGCTTTGCGGACGGGGCGTGGCCGGGCAGCCGGGGACGCCGGCACCCGCCCACCTTCCCGGGAGCGACGCGTCGGGGGGGGGCGGGGGGGGGGGGCCCCCCGCCCCACCCCGAGAACACGACTGGTGACCGGCGGGGCCTTCGTACCGGCCCGGTCACGGCGCCTCCGCAACCGGTCGTTGTCTACTGACCGCGCCCGCCCCCCTGGGGCACATGACACCAGCCGCCGTCTGATTCCCCCAAGCACGGTACGCGTCGCGCCCCCGCGGTTGTCAAGGCGTCCGGTGTGGCGGGTCCGCCGGATCCCGGCGTGTCGCACACCGGCGTGTCGCGCCGCGGGAGCGCCTACGCACCGGCTTCGGGTACGACCACAGTAGCGGTCGCTGTCACGGCCTCCAGTGGAGGGTCGAGCACGTCGGCCGCGGACGGCGAACGGTCCGGTCGGCTGCGGCAGACGACCAGGCAGCGCAGCTGCAGCGTGCGGCTGCGCCGACCCACCCGGGTGACCGTGCCGGTGACCTCCACGACGTCGCCGGCCCGGATCGGGGCGAGGAACCGCACCTCCTGATAGCCGGCGAGCAGTCCCTCGTCGCCGTCGGTGCGGATGCAGATCTCGGTGGCGAGGTCGCCGAACAGGCCGAGCGCGTACGCGCCGTCGACCAGGCTCCCGCCGTAGTGGGCGTGCGAGTAGGGCACGTACCGCCGGTGGGTGACGGTCAGGCCCACCCGCGGGTCGCCGGTGTTCGCTGTGGTCACTGGTCGTTCGCCTCCACCGCTGCGGGGTCTTTGGTGCCGGAGGTGGCCGGGGTGTCCTCGCCGGTACGCGGGCCCACCACCGGGCGTCGGCTGGTGATCAGGGCGTGGACGAGGTAGCTCGCCACCTCACTCGGGGTGGTGCCGCGGCCGAACACCCGGTCCACCCCGAGGTCGGCGGCCATGTGCGGGTCCAGCCTCGGGCCGCCGGCGACCAGGAGCGGACGTCCGCCGTCCGGATAGGCGGCCCGGAAGGCCGCCGACATGGCGCGCAGGTTGTGCAGGTGGGCGTCCTTCTGGGTCACCACCTGGGAGACGAGGACCGCGTCGGCCCGCCGGGTGCGGGCCGCCTCGACCAGCTCCTCGATCGCCACCTGGGCCCCGAGGTTGGTGACGTCCATCTCCCGGTAGTACTCCAGGCCCTTCTCCCCCGCCACGCCCTTGACGTTGAGGATGGCGTCGATGCCGACGGTGTGCGCGTCGGTGCCGATGCAGGCCCCGACCACCACCAGCGGTCGCCGCAGCCCCTCCCGGATGGCGGCGTTGACCTCCGCCGGGGACAGCAGGGGGAACTCCCGCTCCGGTACGTCGACCGTGGACAGGTCGACGGTGTGGTTGACCCGGCCGTAGACGACGAAGAACGTGTGGTTCTCGCCGACCGGTCGGGAGTGGGCGATGAGCGCCGGGTCGACGCCCATGGTGCGTACCAGCTGCCGGGCGGCCTCCTCCGCCAGCCGGCTGTGGGGCACCGGCAGGGTGAAGGACATCTGGATCATCCCGTCGTCGGTGGTGTCGCCGTACGGGCGGATCACCCGCCGCGTGGCGTCACCGCCGGTGCGGGCGGTGTCGACGCTGTCGGTGGTGGTGCTCATGTCCGCTCCCGCTGCTGGTCGGCCTCGAGGATGTCGGTGGCGGGGTTGAAGTAGTCGTCGGCCTTGGCGACCACCCCGTCCAGGCCCTTGCCGCCGTCCGGTGGCCGCTTCATGATTCCGAAGGTGCCCTCGGCGATGGCGGTGAGCAGTCCGTCGTGGACGATGCGTTCCAGCAACGCCACCGCCTCGGCCAGCACCTGCTGTGCCCGCTGCTGGATGAACCCGCCCGGTGCCGGGACGAAGTCCTCGAACAGCCGGCCGGCGGCCCGGCGTACGTACTGGACGTTGCGCAGCGCCACGTCCCGGTCGGACAGCCAGGGGGTGACCACCGCCTCGGTCATCATGCCGACCAGCAGGATGTCCTGCCGGGTGAGGACACCGGCGAGGTTGAAGAACCCGTCCAGCAGGTTGCCGTGGAAGATGTCGCCGGTCATGTGCCGGGTGGGTGGCATCCACTTCAGCGGCGCGTCCGGGAAGAGTTCGCGCGCGAGCAGCGCGTGCGCCAGCTCCAGCCGGAACGAGTCGGGCAGGTCCGGGTCGATCTCGAACGCGTGCCCGAGGCCCAGCTGGGCGTCGGGGATGCCGGCCTCGTGGGCGAAGTACTCGTTGAGCAGCTGCGAGACGGTGACCGTGTGGGCGTGCTCGACCGCGTCGGCGGTGGTGAGGTAGTTGTCCTCGCCGGTGTTGATGATGATGCCGGCCCGGGCGTGGATCTGCCGGGAGAAGCGCTGGTCGACGAAGGTGCGCACCGGGTTGATGTCCCGGAACAGGATGCCGTACATCGAGTCGTTGAGCATCATGTCCAGCCGCTGGAGGCCGGCGAGCACGGCGATCTCGGGCATGCACAACCCGGAGGCGTAGTTGGTCAGCCGC
>CAZSNW010000249.1:0-3890 GCA_964608245.1 uncultured Micromonosporaceae bacterium | reverse complement strand
GTGTCGACCGTGCGGCCGGGAAGGATGCTGCGTTACCGGACCGGCATCGGACAGGCGCGCCGCCGCGCGGCCCGGGGGGTGGCGGCGCTGCGCCGGTCGGTCGGGGACACGCCGGTCACCGAGGCGGTGGCCGAGGCCGCGCGGTGGCTGTCCGGCTTCCACCCCGGGTCGGTGGTGGAGCTGGACTACGGCGGGCTGGTGGAACTGCTCAGCGACGAGGACCTGGTCAACGACGAGTCCCCGCGGCTCGCCGCGGAGGGACTGCGGGCGCTGGCGCGCGGCGACGTGGCGGCCGCCTCGGTGGCGTACGAGCGGCTGCTCGCCACCTGGCGGTCGGTCCGGCTGTTCGAGCAGGTCAACTGACCGCACAACCCGGCATTGTGCGCGGTGACCGGGGCTGCGGCCGGCGGGGCACCGTGGCCAGGGCGTTGTGTGACGGTGGGGTGACCCCGGGTCGACCGGTGGGCCGGGGCCGGGTGACCAGGGCCGGTGGTCACGGGTCCGTCATAGGACCGTCACCGACTGGCGTGTCGGTTTCATACATTAAGACAGATATCTGACAATCATCACCCGGACATCCAGCCACCTCCAACCGTTCGACCCATGTCGGACATCGAGGACTAGACGGACCATAGAGACGTCGTCGATCGGCGGACCTCGGTCGACGACGACACAACGGGCGGCTCTCCGCCCCCGGGGAGCCGGCGACAGGGAGGAAACACCGATGGCGTCTCGTACGCAGGAACCCGAGCCACTGCTCACCCCGGCCGAGGTCGCTTCCATGTTCCGCGTCGACCCCAAGACAGTCACCCGGTGGGCAAAGGCGGGCAAGCTGAGCGCGATCCGCACCCTCGGCGGGCACCGCCGCTCCCGCGAGTCCGAGGTACGGGCGCTGCTGCAGGGGCAGATCGCGCAGCAGCGGTCCGGCGAGTGACCGAGCCGGCCACCCGCTCGCGCCGGTCATGGGACGCCGGTACCCGACGACCGGGTCCGGCGGGCCATGACCGGCGCGAGCGAGGAACCGTCCTTCGTCCCGTCGGCTGACCGCGGTCACTCGACCCGCAGCACCCGACCCAGTCCCAGTCTCCGGTTGACGGCCGCCTCCACGGCGACCGCGACCACCACCAGCAGCACGACGAGCAACGCCACCACACCGGCGGCCAGCGGATCCACTCTCGACGGCAGCGGGACACCGCCGGTGAACCCGTCCAGGCCCAGCGCCGGCCCCGCCACCACCGGAATGAGGACGCCGGTCGCCACCCCGGCGGCAACCGCCCACACGGTCGACGGCACGAGTTCCACGAGCAGCAGCCGGCGCGCCTGGCCGGTGGACAGCCCGGTGGTCCGCAGCAGCGACAGCGTCCGCCCGCGCTCCGCCGCCCGCAGCACCAGTGTCAACGTCACCGCCACCATCGCGCCCGCGGCACCGCCGACGGTACCGGCCACGAACGCCAGCGTCAGGACCTCGTTGAAGCCGGACCGCTCCAACGCCGCCCGGTGGTCGGCGACGCTGGTCACGACCACCTCCCCACCGAGGGCGGCCGCCACCTCGCGCACCGCCGCGGGGTCCACGTCCACGCCGGCCACCAGCAGCTCGGAGACCGGAAGCGGCTCGTCCAGGGCCGCCGCGGGCACCAGCCACCAGCCTTGCCGGCGGTCCGGCCCCGGCAGGCTGCTCGTGTCACCCACCGTCGTCACCGGGTACCGGGCGGCTCCGATCTGCACCGACAGGTCGGCCCGGCGTACCTCCGGCGACGACGCGAGCACCGGCACCGGACCCTCGCCGGCCCCGGCCGACAGCACCTCCTCCGGCAGCCGGTGGCCGCGTCCCAGCGCGTCCAGCACCCGCTGGTAGGCGTGCGCGTCCACCACCAGCACCGGCTGGTTGCGGTATGGCGGTCGGCTCAGCCGGTCGACCAGGTAGGCGTCCCGGCTCACCGCCGCGACGGTCGTCACCCCGGGCAGGGCGGCCACCGCGTCGACCATCTCAGCCGGCAGCCGGTCGCCGGTCACCCGCAGGTGAGCCCCTACCGCCGCCACGGCGCCCTCGTCCCGGGCCGTCTCCACCCCCTGCTGCACCGCCCCGGCGAAACCTCCCACCGCCGCCGCGAGCACGAGCACCAGCAGAGCCCAACCACTTCCGGCGGTAGCCCGGCCGGAGCGCGCCAGGCCCAGGAACGCGACCGCGCCCCGGCCCCGCGCGGCCGCGGCCGCCAGCGCCCGCATCGGCCACGGGTACACCCGCAGCGCCACCACGCCGGCGGCCAGGGCGAGCAGGACCGGTACCGCGGCCAGGAACAGGTCCACCTCCACCTGGGCGAGGCCGCGCTGCCGCAGCACCACCACGCCGAGCACGCCCAGCAGCAGCACCGACAGCTCGACGGTGAGTCGCACCGGCACCGTCCGCCGCCGTACGCCGGTCGTCCGGGTCGTTCGTCCGCCCCGGGTCCCGCGTGCCACCGTCACCCCGACCGCGGGCACCACCAGCAGACTGACCGCGCCGGTCACCGCCGCGAGCACCGCCGGTGGCCCCTCCGGCCGGGCGAGCAGCAGCGCCGGGTCGAACGTCCGGCCGTCGACCCAGGGCGCGGCCACCACCAGCCGGTGGACCAGCCACCCGACGACCACCGCCGGCACCAGCAGCCATGCGCCCTCCAGCAGCAGCATCCGGCCGATCCTCGGCAGTGAGCCGCCGCGGGCCCGCAGGAGCGTCAGCTCGGTCCGCCGTCGTTCGGCGATCAGCCGCGCGGCGAGCAGCAGCAGCCCGACGAGCACCGCGACCAGTCCGGCACCGGCCACCGCCACCAGCGACCGGGCCGCGACCTGCTGCCGCAGGTACTCGGGCAGCAGGTCGTCCAGCTCGGTGAGCAGCCTCATGCCGGTCAGCTCGGGAGCGGTCTGCACCCGGGCCAGGGCCGGGACCGCCTGCGCCGGCCAGTGGCGGTCCATGCGGGTCTCGTCGAACCGTGCCCGGGCCGCCACCTCGGGCCGGAAGGAGGCGGCCAGCGAGGCCACCGCGTCGAAGCCGTCGTCGTCGGTGAGCAGGCCGGCGCGGGTGGTCGGCAGGTACGGCGGGAGATCAACCGGGATGGTGACGGTCACCACCTGCAGCAGCGGCTCCAGGTGCGCCCACACCGGGGCCTGCGGGTCCGCCGGCTCGAAGATCCCCACGACCTGGACCCGCAGCGCCAACGGGGTGGCGGTCAGGTTCGGCCGGCCCACCACCACCCCGGGGTGGACGAGGTACTCGCGGCCGACCTCGAGACCGAGGCCCTCGGCCACCGTGGTGGAGACCGCCACCTCGACCAGGTCAGCCGGCGGACGGTCCTCCTCCGCCTCGGGCTCGCCGACGTGGTCACCGGGCATCCGACCCTCGACCAGGACCACCTCGCTCTCCAGGCCCGGTTGTTCGTGGAAGGAGACCAGCGGGGCGTACTCTCTGGTCGGACCCGGTCGGACCCCCTCGCCGGTGATGACGGCACCGACCTGTTCGAACGGGGACACGGTGGTGTAGCGGTAGCCCCACGTCTGTGCCAGCACGCCCGCCAACGGCTCCGGCAGCGCCCTCCGCAGGTTGCGCTCCACCGCCCCCGGCCGGTGCTCCGGGTCCTCCGCCGTCAGCGCGGTGATCGAGGTCACCACCGTGACGTCGCGGGCGAGCGCCGGCGCCGCCGCGATCATCGTGCGGATCGCCCGGTCCTCGATGCGCCCGGTCACCGGTCCGGTGGTCGAGGCCACGAACACCGCCGCCGCCGCCAGCGCGGCGGTCACGACCCACAGTCCGGCGTGTGCCCGCCATCTGGCCAGGCCGCCCATCACTCCTCCCCGATCCGCAACGCCCCGGCACGCCCCTCGCGCCGGGCCGGGCGCGCCACCACGGCGCCGAGAAC
>CAZSNW010000248.1:0-3915 GCA_964608245.1 uncultured Micromonosporaceae bacterium | reverse complement strand
CCGCGGTACGCAAAGATCGGCAAACACCGCCGCTACCGCTGGTCCGATGTAGAGAAGTGGGTCGATGAGAAGGCGAAGGCCACCGCAGAGAATCGGTCCCACAACACGAGAGAACAGGAGAGAACACAATGACCGATCCGTTTGATGAGGCACGCCCCGGGTTCGTCCGGCTGGACGACCTCGTGGGCCGGCTGGTGCTGATCGCGCCGCACAGCGTGGAGCAGCGACCCTCGACCCTGCCCGGCGCCAAGGAAGGCGCCACCTACGAATCGATCACGGCCGATGTGATCGTCCTGGACGGCGAGCCGACCGAGACCATCGATGAGATCCCCTACGTGGTCGAGGGGATGTACATCAGCGGCTCGGCGATCGTGCCGCAGCTCAAGCCCAAGATCCGCAAGCGCGGCTTGGTGCTCGGCCGGCTCAGCCAGCAGCCTTCCCGCAAGAACCCGAAGTTCGGGAAGGCGTGGATCCTGGAGCCGCCGACCGAGGCGGACAAGGCGCTGGCCCGGCCGCACGCCCACGCGTACCTGGAGCGGCGCCAGGCCGAGGAAGACCCCTTCTCGTCGGCTGCCTGACACCTGACCGTCCCGGCCGGGCTTCCCCCCCGGCCGGGGCTGTGAGAGGTCAGACAGGAGGCATCGATGGACAACGCGACGGCGGAGCTGCGGTCGACGCGGGACCACCTGGAGAGCACAGCCCATCCTGCGCCGGAGGTGCCGTGCCGGACCGCGACCGAGGAGGAGATCCCGCGCGCGGCGAAGACGCTGCGCCGGCAGGCCGAGCAGGCCGGGTGGCAGGTCAGGGCCACCTACGCCCGGGGAACCTGGCCAGGCCCCAAGCCGCGACTGATCGAGTCGCTCGCGCTGCGGATGGTCCACCCGGACGGGCGCCGGGCCGTGGCGGTATGGCACGACGGCAGGTGGAGGTTCGGACTGTCCAACGTGACCGGCGTGCGGAAGCTCAGCGCGGCCGAGGTCAAGGAAGTGGTCCGCGGCGCTGCGGATCTGGACTGAGCTTCGCGCCAAGCCGGCGGGGTGCCGGCGGGTCGGCGCGGAGGCCCGGCGCCGCGGGCGCGAGGAGCGGCAGCGGCGCGGGCCAGAGCGGGCGGAAGCCCATACGGAGAAAGCGCAAACACCGAAAGGAGTGAAGTGAGCAATGGCTGATGTTCAGGTGAGCCTGAACCCGATCGTCCGTGAAGTCGCAGAAGTCGAGATCGAGGGCGTGACGCCACTGATCCCGCACAAGTGGAGCGAGAAGGCGCTTCGCCTGATGAGGGAAGCCCAGTCGGGGGCGAAGGCCCGCCAGAAGCGGGAGCCGAAGGATCCGCACGAGGAGGCCGAGGCGGCGCTGTACCGGCTGTCGGACGGTCGGCTCGGGATGCCCGCAACGGCGTTCAAGGCCGCGATCGTCGGGGCGGTCCGCCTGTTCGAGGGGCTGACGATGGTCACGGTCAAGCAGGCCCTGTTCGTGCTCGGGGAAGGCGCGGACCAGCTCGTGCCGATCGAGGCCGAGATGGAGCTGCGGGAGGACACGCCGCGCAACGCAAACGGGGGCGCCGACCTGCGGTATCGGTACTACCTCTGGCCGTGGTCGGCAACCCTGCGCGTTGAGTACCTGCCTCGGGTCATCGACCGAGCCTCTGTGGTGACGCTCATCGACGCCGCCGGGAACGGCGGTGTGGGTGACTGGCGTCCGAGCGCGCCGAGGTCCGCCACGGGCACATTCGGCCGGTTCCGGGTGAAGGGCTGAGCGCCTGAAGTCGCGGCAGGCTAGGCAAGACGCGGCATAGCCGGGCACGGCACGGCACAGCGTGGCGTGCCGTGCCCGGCCTGGCGCGACGCGGCAAGGCAGGCACGGCACGGCTCGGCGGGGCACGGCTGGGCACGGCTCGGCGTGGCACGGCGCGGCATGGCAGGCGTGGCGAGGCGCGGCATGGCGCGGCGAGGCATGGCGAGGCACGGCATGGCAGGCGTGGCATGGCTAGGCACGGCGTGGCGCGGTGAGGCGCGGCATGGCAGGCGTGGCGAGGCGAGGCGAGGCGCGGCGAGGCGGGGCTGGGCGTGGCGCGGCAGGCGTGGCGAGGCAGGCGAGGCATGGCAGGGCGCGGCGCGGCGGGGCATGGCGTGGCGAGGCAGGCGTGGCATGGCTAGGCGAGGCCTGGCGGGGCGAGGCGAGGCGAGGCGCGGCAAGGCTGGGCGAGGCGAGGCGTGGCGCGGCAGGCATGGCAGGCATTGACAGAAAGGAGTAGATGATGTCCAACATCGAAGAGATCACGAACCAGGCGGAGATCGCGGAAGCACTCCGGCGAATCGGGAAGGACGACCCGGACGGACTGGTCCGGCCGGAAGCCGTAGTGGAAGCGGCCCGGGATGAAGCGTCACCGCTTCACCCCTACTTCGAGTGGGACGACACCGAGGCCGCGCACCAGTACCGGCTCGTACAGGCCCGAAAGCTCATCGTCCGCGTGGGCGTGACACGAGTGGAACAGCCTCCGAAGTACGTCAACGTGGTGATCACCCGGCCAGACGGGAGCGCCAGGCGCGGCTACGTGCCGACCGAGCGAGCCGTGGTAGACCCGGACCTGTTCGCTCAAGTCTGCGCAGACGCGCGGCGAGGCATCGCCGCGTACCGGGCTCGACTGAGCGCGTTCACCGAGGCGCGCAAGGCCGTAGGCGCGCTGGACGCGGCGCTGAACGAGCTCCGGTCACTGGAGGGCAAGCGCGATGCCGCCTGAAACGGCAATGTGGCGCGATGTCCGGCCAGGCGACGTGCTGGACATCCGCGGGACAAGGTGGCGCGTGGTCGCCCGCGACGGCGCCGAGCTGACGATTAAGAGTCAGGACGGGGCGATGCGCACCGGCCGGCCGGACCCGCGCGGCACGGTGACCATCGTGGAGCGGGCGCCACGCGACACCGCCACCGAGGCCGCGGTCGCGGCCCTGGCGCCGCTCAGGCCAGAGCCGCTGTGTTCCCTGTGGCTCGGCACGGACGAACGCTACTGCGGGTCGGACGAGAACGTCCGGCTCTACTTGACGGGCCACCGGTGCGAGCAGCACGCACCGGTCGCGGTCCGGTGCGCAAAGTGCAGGCAGCCGCTCAGCAGCGACCAGGGGCGGAAGTGCCTGACATGCGGAAACGAGATCAAGAAAACGGGGAGGACAAATTGAACAGCCTCGGCAGACTCCTCGCGGCACTCGGCAGAGACCCGGACGAGCGCCTCGCAGTCGGCATCCGGCGGCCGGGACGGCAGTTCTCTGCGCGCCCCACCACGGTCCGCGAGGTCGGCGCCCGGCCGATCCCCACCGACCGAGACCTGTGGTACGGCGCGGCAGTGCTCCACGAGCGCGTGACCGCCAAAGGCGGCGCGCGGGACGTGGTCGGCGTCCGCGAGCTGTACGCGGACCTGGACGTAGCCCCGGGCAAGCTGCCGGACTACGCCACCGCGCAGCGGGTCACGGCGGAGCTGTCAGCGATGCTCGGCATCCAGCCGGTGGCCGTAGTCGCCACCGGCGGCGGACTCCAGCCCCACTGGCGGATCGAGCGGGGCGAGGACACGGACTGGCCGGACAGCACCGACCCGCGATGGGCCGCCGCGGTGGCTCTGTACCGGCGCTGGGGCCGGCTCGTGGCCGCGGTAGCCGAGCGATGGGGCGGACGGGTCGACTCTGTCTACAACCTGGACCGGGTGCTCCGCGCGCCGGGCAGCGTAAACCACAAGTACGCGCCCCCGATCCCGGTCGAGTTGGGCGAGATCAACGAGCTGGCCGGCGAAATCAGCCTGGAACGCCTCGCCGAAGTTCTGGACGAGTGGGGAGTAGAAGAGCGCCCCGAGGATCGCCAGCTCCTCAGCCCCCAGCTGTCCCCTCCCCAGGAGTGGGCCTGGGGCGACCGGACATGCGTCTACGTCCGGCG
>CAZSNW010000247.1:0-3938 GCA_964608245.1 uncultured Micromonosporaceae bacterium | reverse complement strand
GTCCGCCGCCAGGCCGCCGAGCGCGGAGGCGACCGCGTCGGCGATCTCCACCGCCCGCAGCGCTACCGTCTGCAATTCACTGTCCTGTTCGGTCAGTAGAGCCACGGGCATCGGCATCTCGTCGTAGTAGACGTCGTCGACGACGGCGCGCATGTTGCCGTACTGGACGCCCACCGCCCGCACCCGGATCACTTCGCGGGCGAGCAGCTCCAGGCGCGCGGGCTCACCAAGCTGTTTGAGGATCGGCGGGCGGCGTCGCTGGTCCCGCCGGTGTTCGCGCTCGCCGCTGGCGAGCATGCCGCCGAGACCGCGCCACAGCTGCCGGGTCGGGTCGTGGGTCACCGGCAACCACACGTTGGCGACACCCAGCTTCTTCTGCTGAGTCTCGCTCCGCCGGAACCGGGAGTGGGGCTCGTACGTCTCCGCGAACCGGACCGTGATCCGGTCGCCGGCGGTGACCAGGCACCGGCGTACCACCACCTCGTCGCCGTCCTGTTCCGGGAACAGCCGCACCCGACGGGACTGCCAGGTGTAGAGCTCCACCGGTCCGCGCGGCGCACGCTCCTCCCAGGCCGGTCCGTCCGGTTCACGCTCCCACGGCGGCTTGTCCTGCTCGTCGTACGGGCCGATCAGCAGGTTGAGCACAAGCGTGCGGAACAGCGTCTGTCCGATCGGGAACAGGACGCCGAGCTCGCCGAGGTAGCCCGGCGGGTTGCCGTAGGTCTTGCCCTTTCCTCTCGCCTGTGGGTCGTCGACCGCGCCGGTCTTGATGGCCCCGGTGTCCCAGGCGTGGACGTGAACGAGCCACCGGGCCGCCTCGGCCGGGGTGAGCGAGGGCGGACGGTCGTCGCGGAACCCCGAGAACAGCGGCACGTTGTTGCCCGACGCGACGTGCGGGATGAGCAGTGCCACCGTCTGCGTCTCCCCGCTTCGTGTGGACAGGTCGGCCACCTGCATGAACGGCGTACGCGGGTGGAACAGGTCGAACCGGTCGCGGTGGCGGTCGAGGTACGCGTCGAGCCGTTCCGGCGGGATGGAACCGAGGTCCCACAGTGCCCGCCACTGTCCGTCGGTGGCCGGGCCCCTGAACGCCCGCTGCAGAACCGCGAGCAGCAGCCGCAGCAGCGGCGGGTACTGGGTGGGCGCGTCGACCACGAGGTCGCGCAGTTCGTGGGCGCGGTGCAGGACGGCCCGCAGCGACAGGGTCTCCTGCCGGCCGTCGACGGTCAAGCACGGCAGCCACGGCTCGTCGACGAGGTCGAACGAGTACGGCCCGTGGGGGTCAGCGGACACGGGTCACCTCCAGTCCGAGGTCGGTCGAGTAGCGGAGCTGGTGGTCGCCCAGCTCGAGCGGGCCGCCGTCGGGCGGCAGCAGGAGCACCGGGGTACGCGCGAGCCACCCGGTGTCCGTCCACGCCTCCGGCACGAACGCCGCCTCGGCCACCGCGCGGGTGACCTGTGGCGGGGTCCGGACGGCCTGGTCGAGCAGCAGGTCGAACGTGTCGCGCGGCGGCACTCGGTCCAGCGGCACGGTGCCCTCGCCGGACACCGGGAAGGCGGCCCCGCCGGGGGCGTCGCGTAGCAGGAGCACCTCTATCGTCGGCGGGCCGAGTCGGACGTGCGCCTGCACGGTCGCGTCGCCCTCCTCCAGCGGCTCGCCGACGTTCCGGTCGGTGAGCTGGGAGAGCCGGGTGACATGCGGGTCGCGTAGCGGGTCAGCGAGTGCGATCTGCGCCGCCTCCTCCTCGTGCTCCCGCAGCATCGCCGTGAGCTGGGCGCGGGCCTCGGCGAGCGCGTCGGCCCACTCGGACGGTCCGACTAGGTCGTCGCCGTAGCCCGCCTCGATGAGAGCCGGGACGTCGTCCGGGACAGTGATCCGCGGTCGGTCGGCGAGCACGGCAGCGGCGCGCCAGGCCAGGTACGGATGGTAGACGAACCGCGTGCCGCGGGGCAGGCGGGGTGGCCCGGCCTCCTGCGGTTCGTGCCCGACCACGTACATGGTCGGTGTGCGCAGCCGCGGGGAACGGTGCTCGGCCGGTCGGCGGTGTCGGTGGGTGCGGCCGAGCCGCTGCAAGAGCAGGTCGATCGGCGCGAGGTCGGTCACCAGTGCGTCGAAGTCGACGTCGAGGGACTGCTCGACCACCTGGGTGGCTACCACCACCCGTGGCCGCGGGAACGGCCGGGCACCCTTCTCGCCGAAGTCGGCGACGAGGCGCTGCTCGATCCGCCGGCGGTCGGCGACGGTGAACCGGGCGTGGAAGAGAGTCACCTCGGCTTCCGGCAGCCGTTCGCGCAACGCATGGTAGGTACGCTGTGCTCGGGTGACGGTGTTGCGCAGCACGAGCACGCAGCCGCCGTCCCGGACCAGATCGGCCACCAGGTCGACGACCGGTTGCTCCCCGGCGTCCGCGGGTTCGGCGACCATCGAGACCGTGACCTCGCGGCGGGCGCTCGCCGCCTCCCGGACGGTTCGGGGCGCCGTCGGCGCGGGCTCCGATGGCACCTCGCCGTGGAGCCAAGCCTCGTCGTCGACTTCCGACGTGGTGGTCGTCTCCGGAGCGTCCACCCACACCAACCGCGGGTAGCCGGGCTCCGGGTCGACCACGTCGCGGCCGGCGTACGCGGACAGCAGGTCCGTACGCTGACGGCTCGGCAGGGTCGCCGACAGCAGCACGACCGGTACGCGCATCGCACCGAGCCAGGCGAGGACCCGGCACAGCAGTGTCGACATGTACGCGTCGTACGCGTGGACCTCGTCGACGACGACGACCTTGCCGGCGAGCCCGACGTGGCGCAGCGCGACGTGGCGGGCGGCCACCCCGGCCAGCAGCAGCTGGTCGACGGTGCCGACCACCACGGGGGCAAGCAGCGCCTTCTTGCGGGTGAACCACTCGGAGGCGACCACCGACCCGGCAGCCGCACCGGCCCGACCGTCCTGGTCGACGCCGCGGATGCGGACGAGTCTCTCGTACTCCTTCACCCTGGTGGCCTTGCCATGAGCGAGCGCGACGGTGTTGACCTGGTCACTGGTGGACAGCCACTTGGTCACCCGGCTGAACATCTGGTTGGCGGTGGCCTGGGTGGGCAGGCCGATGAAGACGCCCTGCTGGCCGAAACGGGCGGCGAGCACCTCGGCGGCGAGCAGCGCGGCCTCGGTCTTGCCCTCCCCGGTCGGCGCTTCGATGAGCAGGCAGCCGGGCCGGTCGACGCTCGCCGCGAGCTCCACCGCGCGTCGCTGGACCGGACGGGGCGTCCGGTCAAACCGGCGGGCGCACAGCGCTGCCGAGTCCGGGTCGCCGGCCGCCAGCGACGGGTCGGGGCGCCAGGCGCCGCGCAAGCCCAGCACGTCGGCGGCGCGGGCGGCCTGCCGGTCGAGCCGGTCACGGTAGTCGTCGTCGAGCTTGTCCCCCACGTACGGGAACAGCTCCTCGGTGCTGGCCAGCCAGTCGGCGAGGATCACCGCACCGGCGAGCACCATCTGTGCGGGCAGCGGAAGCGTCACGCCGCGGTACGCGTCGATGTCGACGCCAAGCTGTGCGGTGATCTCGTCGACGAGCCGCTGCCGCGCCGACGCCCACTCGGAGCCGCCGAGCAACTTACCGTCCGGGCGCTGGTGCGAGTGGAGCCAGTTGACCGAGGGAAACACCCCGTGGTGACCGCCGACGATGAGACCGAGCCACTCCGCCTCCTCGGCCGACCAGTCACGGGCGCGGAGGATGTCCACCAGCGCGAGCCCGGAGACGAGTCCGTGCGGGGCGTCGCCCGCATTCATCGGTGGAGGTCCACAGCGCAGCCCGGCAGCCTCCACCGTGGGCGTACGCTCGGGAGCCTTGGTCTGAAAGGCAACCGACGCCTTGCCGAGGTCGTGCAGCGCGGCCAGCCACCGCAGCAACGAACGTCCGATGTAGTCTCCGTTCAGTGACGACTTGACGCTGTGT
>CAZSNW010000246.1:2073-3947 GCA_964608245.1 uncultured Micromonosporaceae bacterium | reverse complement strand
CGTGCTCGACCAGGGGCGCAACGCCTACACCGGTACCGGGCGCGAGCTCATCAACGACCCGAAGGGCATCGAGCTCTACCTCGGGACCCTGGCGCGCACCCGGTAGTCGGGCAGCGGACGAAGACCACCTCAGCGGCCGGGTGGATGCCGGATGTCCGGCATCCACCCGGCCGCGTCGTCTGCCGGCCGACCGCCGACCGGGTGCCGGTGCCGGCTCACGACGGGTGCCTGTCCGCCCGGACGACGTGAACGGGCCCCGGCCGTGCGGCCGGGGCCCGTCACTCACCGCGTGGGTCGATCAGGAACCGCTCACATCTGGCCGGAGACGGTCTTGATCCGGGTGAAGGTGTTGTCCTCGTTGTAGACGAAGATGCCGATCTCGGCCCGGCCCGGGTCACCGTTGGAGGTGAAGGCGATCGGGCCGCTGATGCCGTCGTAGTCGATGTCCTGGCCGTCCTCCAGCAGCTGCTTGCACTGCGCGAAGGTGGTGCACTTGGTGCCGCCGTCGGAGACCTCGATCATCTTCTGCGCGATGACGTCCGGGTCGTCGGTGTTGGCCGCGATCGCCGCCAGCGCCAGCAGGATGACCGCGTCGTAGGCCTCCGGGGTGTAGGCCAGCTGCGGCAGGCCCGGCTTGAACTCGTTCAGCCGGTTGTAGAACTCGGTCGGCTCGGACTCACCACCCGGCTGGCTGGCCTTCACGCCCTCCAGCAGGCCCGCCTCGAAGTCACCGCTGTAGTCCAGCCGGTTACCGTCGACGAAGTACCACTGCTTCACGTCCGGCCCGAGGCCCGCGGCGACCAGCGCCGGGATGATCTGCTTGGCCTCCTCGTAGGAGATCAGCACGATGCCCTCGGGGTCGGCCTCGGCCAGCGCGGCGACCTCGGCGCTGTACTCGGTCTGCGCCAGGTCGTAGTACTCGTGGTAGACCACCTCGCCGTTGAAGACCTGGGCGATCTGGTTGGCCAGGCCCTCACCGTAGGCGGTCTGCTGCGCCAGGATGCCGAGGGTCTGGATGCCGTCGGCGTTGATCTCCTCGGCCAGCGCGCTGCCCTGGATGATGTCGGACGGGGCGGTGCGGAAGTAGTACTTGTTGTACGGGTGGTTGGTGAAGTCGGGCCCGGTGTTCGACGGCGACACCATGATGATCGCCTCGTTGTACAGGGCCTCGATGATGTTGAGGGACACGGAGCTGGACGCCGCGCCGATGACGGCGTTGACGCCCTCCTGGATCATGAAGTCGGCGGCGGCGGCGGCGACTTCGGGCTCCTCGGCCGGACCCTCGTCACGCACGGTCCACACCACGTCGTTGCCCCACACGCCGCCGTTCTCGTTGACCTCCTGGATGGCCATCTCGGCGGCGGCGATCATGCCCTGCCCGTAGGGGGCGAGACCACCGGTCTGAGGCAGGACCAGGCCGAGGCTGAGCGTACCGTCGAACTGCTCGCCGTCGTTGGAACCGCCGCTGCCGCCGTCACCGTTGTTGCAGGCGGCGAGGCTGAGCGCAGCGACGCCCAACACGGCTACGCTTCGCCACGCGAACTTTGGGCGGAACATTCGTTCTCCTTCGAGTCAGGCATCGTGGGCGCACGTGAGCGCGCCGCACCTATGCTGGTTGGCCCAAACTTAGTGATCCGCCCGACCGCGTTACCAGGGGTTGGCCCGTCTTGCGACCCGGATGATGCTAAGTCGTGACCTTCGGTGCGTCCGGGTCGCGCCGGTGGCGCCCCGCCTGTGACCTGCCCCACGTTATCGCTGGTACGCGCCGGTGCGTACCCGTTGGAGGCGGTGTGCGAAGGTCCGTGTCGCACCGGCGAACTAGAGTCGTGGCGTGACCGACACCGGCGACCGGCTGCTGCTGCTCGACGGCCACT
>CAZSNW010000246.1:0-2063 GCA_964608245.1 uncultured Micromonosporaceae bacterium | reverse complement strand
CTCCACCGGCCAGCCGACCAACGCGGTGTACGGCTTCACGTCGATGCTCATCAACGTGTTGCGGGACACCGCGCCGACCCACGTGGCGGTGGCGTTCGACACCGGACGCCAGTCGTTCCGCACCGAGCGGTACGCGGAGTACAAGGCCAACCGGGCCGAGAGCCCACCCGACTTCTCCGGCCAGGTGAGCCTGGTGCAGGAGGTGCTGGCGGCCCTGCGTATCCCGGTGGTGCAGGTGCCCGGCTACGAGGCGGACGACATCATCGCCACGCTCGCCCGGCAGGCCCGCGAGCAGGGGCTCGAGGTGCTCGTCTGCACCGGGGACCGGGACGCGTTCCAGCTCGTCGACGACCGGGTCACGGTGCTGTACGCGATCCGCGGGGTCTCGGAGCTGGCGCGGATGGACCCGGAGGCGGTGCGCGCCCGCTACGGCGTGGGTCCGGAGCACTACCGGGATCTGGCCGCTCTGGTGGGGGAGAGCAGCGACAACCTTCCCGGGGTGCCCGGGGTGGGGCCGAAGACCGCGGCCAAGTGGATCGCCCAGTACGGGTCGCTGTCCGGCATCGTCGCGCACGCCGACCAGATCAAGGGCAAGGCCGGGGAGAACCTGCGCGCCCACCTGGCCTCGGTGCTGCGTAACCACGAACTCAACCGGCTGGTTGACGACCTGTCGCTGCCGTTGTCGGTGGACGACACCCGCTGGCGCGGCTGGGACCGGGAGGCGGTGCACCGGGTCTTCGACGCGCTGGAGTTCCGGGTGCTGCGAGACCGGCTGTACTCCTACCTGCAGCCGGTGGAGCCGGAGGCGGAGGCGGGGTTCGACGTCACCCCGCGGGTGCTGTCCCCCGGCGAGGTGGCCGACTGGCTCGCCCGGCACGCCGCCGGACCGGATCCGGTCGGGGTGGCGGTGACCGGCACGTTCGGCCGCGGCACCGGGACGCTCACCGGCCTGGCGATCGCCACCGCCCAGGGCCCGGCGGCCTTCATCGACCCGACGGCCCTGGACACCTCCGACGACGCGGCGATCGCCGCCTGGCTCGCGGACCCGGCCCGGCCCAAGGTGATCCACGACGCCAAGCCGGCGCTGCAGGCGTTCGTCGCCCACGGCTGGTCGCTGGCCGGCCTGGTCGACGACACCGCCCTCGCGGCGTACCTCGCCCGGCCCGACCAGCGCTCCTACGACCTGGCCGACCTCAGCCTCCGGTACCTGCACCGGGAACTCAAGACCGAGGAGCCGGCCACCGCCCAGCCGGCGCTGGCGGGGCTCGGCGAGGAGGGTGAACTGGAGCGGGGCCTGATGCTGCGGGCCCGCGCCACCCTGGAACTCACCGACGCGCTCGCCGCCGAGCTCGGGGAGGACGGGCTGCGGCTGCTGCGGGAGGTGGAGCTGCCGCTGATGCCGGTGCTCGCGGCCATGGAGCGGGCCGGCATCGCGGCCGACACCGACTACCTCTCGGAGCTGGAGTCCCACTTCGCCGCCGAGGTCAAGGCGGCGGCGCAGGCGGCGTACCAGGTGGTGGGGCGGGAGTTCAACCTCGGCTCGCCCAAGCAGCTGCAGGAGGTGCTCTTCGTCGAACTCGGCCTGCCCAAGACCAAGCGGATCAAGACCGGCTGGACCACGGACGCCGAGGCGCTGCAGAACCTGTACGCCCAGACCGGCCACCCGGTGCTGGAGCACCTGCTGCGCCACCGGGACGTCTCCCGCCTGAAGTCGACCGTCGACGGGCTGCTCAAGTCGGTCGGACCCGACGGGCGCATCCACACCACTTTCTTCCAGACCGTGGCGGCCACCGGCCGGCTGTCCTCCACCGACCCGAATCTGCAGAACGTGCCGGTCCGCACCGAGGAGGGCCGGCGGATCCGGCGGGCTTTCGTGGTCGGGCAGGGCTACGAGGCGCTGCTCACCGCCGACTACAGCCAGATCGAGATGCGGATCATGGCGCACCTGTCCGGTGACGAACGGCTGGTGGAGGCGTTCCGCGCCGGGCGGGACTTCCACGCGGTCACCGCGGCCAGCGTGTTCGGCGTACGCGAGGACGAGGTCACCCCGGACCAGCGGCGCA
>CAZSNW010000245.1:0-3982 GCA_964608245.1 uncultured Micromonosporaceae bacterium | reverse complement strand
AGCGCGTCCGGGATCGAGTGGTTGACCGCGAAGAACTCGCACTCGAACGGCCCGAACCGCTCCCGCTGCCCCTCGGTGACCGTGAGCGTGCGCGGCTCCAGCCGCCGCTCGGCGAGCTTCGCCTCGGTGAGCGCCAGGGTGAACTGCGATCCGACCAGCAGCAGATCCGGCTTGTGCGCCAGCAGGTAGGGCACAGCGCCGATGTGGTCCTCGTGACCGTGGGTGAGCACCACGGCCTCCACCTGGTCGAGCCGGTCCAGGACCGGGCCGAAGTCCGGCAGGATCAGGTCGACCCCGGGCTGTTCCAGGTCGGGGAAGAGCACGCCGCAGTCGACGATCAGCAGGCGACCGTCGTACTCGAAGACGGCCATGTTGCGACCGATGGCGCCGAGTCCGCCGAGCGGGATGATCCGCAGCCCGCCGGGCGGCAGCGGCGGCGGCTCGCCGGTCGGGCGGTCGGGGTGCGGGGTGGTCGCGCTCATGCGGCGGTCACCGGCAGCGGTACACCGGCAGCCGCGCAGTCGTCGCGCAGCTGCGCGATCTCCGCCGCGGTCGCGTCCACCAGGGGCGAGCGTACCGGCCCGGCCGGCAGGCCGCTCGCATTGAGGCCCGGCTTGTCCAGGATCGTGCCCTGGGTGCGGAAGATGCCGGTGTACAGCGGCAGCAGCTCGCGGTGGATCCGTTGCGCGGTGGCGAGGTCGCCGCGTTCGAACGCCTCGATCAGCTCCTTGGTCCGGGCACCGGTGAAGTGGGTGGAGGTGCCCACCACCCCGACCCCGCCGACGGCGAGGATCGGCAACGTCATCGCATCGTCTCCGGCGTAGTACGCGAGCTCGGTGCGCGCCAGCACCCAGGAGGTCGCGGTCAGGTCGCCCTTGGCGTCCTTGACCCCGACGATGCGCGGGTGCTCGGCCAGCCGGCACAGGGTCTCGGTGGCGATCGGGATGCCGGCGCGGTGCGGGATGTCGTAGAGCAGGATCGGCAGCCCGGTCGCGTCCGCGACGGTGGTGAAGTGCGCCAGCAGCCCGGTCTGCGGCGGCCGGTTGTAGTACGGCGTGACCACCAGCAGCCCGTGGGCGCCGGCCTTCTCCGCCGCGCGGGCGAGCTCCACGGTGTGGCGGGTGTCGTTGGTGCCGACGCCGGCGAGCACCTTGGCGCGGTCACCGACGGCCTCCACCACCGCCCGCACCAGCGCCTCCTTCTCCGCGTCGGTGGTGGTGGGCGCCTCGCCGGTGGTGCCGTTGATCACCAACGCGTCGTTGCGCTGCTGGTCGACCAGGTAGGTGGCGAGCCGGGCGGCGCCGTCGAGGTCCAGGCTGCCGTCGGCTCGGAAGGGCGTCACCATCGCCGTGATGAGGCGGCCGAACGGCCGTGCTGCGTCGGTCGTCATTCTGACAACCTAACCCGACACGGCCATCCCGGACGGCCTGACATCCGAGGCGACGCGCGGCCACCCGGGGTACGCGGGATCGCACGCGTACGCGTACCCTCACGGACGTGACGTCCGGTACCGCAGAGACGACGGCCCGTACGCGCGTACCTCGGCGGACGGTTCGTCGTGCGGCGCGGCGCGGTTGCATGATGTCATGAGTAATGTCATTATGATGTCATGGATCTGACGCCCTACCTCGACACGCTGCAGCGTGACCTCGCCGCCGCAGCCGCGGCCGGCGGGGACGACGCTGCCCGGGCCGGAGAACTGCTCGCCACCGTGCTGGAGGCCTCCGCCCGGTTGTGTCTGCTGGAGGCGCTGTCCGACGCGGCCGCGGAGGTCACCGCCAAGCTGGGCACCGCCACCGTAGACGTCCGGCTGCGCGGTCGCGACGCCGAACTCGTCGTCACCCCGCTCGTCCACCCCGAGCCCGAGCAGGCCCCGCCCGCGGGCGCACCGCCGACCGCGGAGGGCGGAGCCGACGTGGCCCGCATCACGCTGCGGCTGCCGGAGTCGCTGAAGGAGGCGGTGGAGCGCGCCGCCGCCGCCGAGGGCATCTCGGTCAACGCCTGGCTGGTCCGGGCGATCTCTACCGCGGTGAGCGGCTCCCAGTCGTCCTTCCCGCCGCCGTTCCCACCCGGCCGGGCCAGCTTCGGCCGTCGGGTCACCGGTTACGCGCAGGCGTGACGCCCACCGCTCCCGCGAAACGAGGTACGCGATGACCGAGTTCCCCACTCCCAGACCGGTCACGGTCGAGGCGCGTCTGGACGCCGGCGTGATCGAGCTGTACGCCGAGGCGCGGGACACCACCGTGGTCGAGGTGTCGCCGCTGAACAGCAGCGGCAAGGAGGCCGCGGAGCAGACGCGGATCGAACTGACGGGCGACGTCCTGCGGATCACACCGCCCCTCTACGGAAACTGGCTGTTCCGCCGCACCCCTCCGCTGCGGGTGCTCGCGCGGATCCCGGAGGGCAGCGACGTGTCGCTGCGCTGCACCACCGCAGACGTCCGGTGTGTGGGCCGGTTCGGCATGGTGCGCCTGCACACCGCCGCGGGCGACCTCGACGTCGACGAGGTGACCGGCGACCTGGTGGTGAACTCGGCCACCGGCGACGTCACCGCCGACCGGGTCGGCGGCCGGCTGGTGGTGCACACCGCCTCGGGGGACGTGACCGCCCGACGGGTCGACGGCACGGTCGAGGTCCGGGCGGCCTCGGCGGACATCGAGATCACCGAACTCGGGGGTGACCTGTCCAGCACCAGCGCCTCGGGGTCGCTACGGGTGGGCACGGCCTGGCGGGGCACGATCCGGGCCACCGCCGCCTCCGGCGACCTGACCATCGGGGTACGCCCCGGGGTGCGCGTCTGGATGGACCTGTACACGGTCACCGGCGACGTCCGCAACGAACTCGCGTCGGTCGGTGACGAGGCTCCCACCGGCGAGGTGCTCACCCTGCATCTGCGCAGCCTCACCGGCGACGTGGCGGTCCACCGGTCCGCCCCACAGACCGACTGACCGGGCGACCTGCCGCCCAGCCCCCGCCCGGGCGCGGGACCACCGCTGCGGCGCGGTGTCCGGCAGTCAGGCGCGGTGTCCAGCGGTCAGGCGCGGTGTCCAGCGGTCAGGCGGGAAGCTCGACGGTCAGACGTAGAAGTAGGTAAACGGTTCCCACGGCAGGTTGCGCAGCACCGTGAAGACCGCGACCGCGATGAAGAACGCCCCGACCACCCGTGGGGTCAGCTCCAGCCGGGGCAGCCGCCACCGGAACACCCGGCCGCCGGCCCAGGCGACGTAGCTGTAGACGAGGAACGGCACCGCGAACACGAACAGCAGGTGGTGCCGGGCCGCCGCCGGGACGTTGCCCTGCAGCAGGAAGTAGAACGCCCGGGTGCCGCCGCAGCCGGGGCAGTCCAGCCCGGTGGTCAGCTTCAGCAGGCAGGTCGGCACGTCGCTGGCGCGGTCCACCGGTTCGTCGACGAGCACGTACGTGGCCGCACCAGCGAAGCAGACCAGGACCGCCAACGGCGCCGCCCATACCGGTGCGCGCGAGTACCACCGCTCCACGAACGCCGCGAACCTGCCGACCTTCGGCCCGGGCGGCGCCGCGACCGCCACCCCGTGGGTGTGGGTGTGTCCGGACCCGTGGAGAGAGTGATCAACCATGATCCGTCACCGTCGCTTCCGCGACGCCTCCGACAACCGCGACGGCCGTTCACGTCGCCACGGTCACCGACCGGCGGTCGGCGCGACGGCCACCGTACCACGCACGTGCGCCACTCGCCGCCCCTGACGCTCCCCTGTCTGCCGGCTCACACCACCGCACCACGTCCATTCGGTGCCGCCTCCCGCGACAACTGCGGCGAGGTTGCCGTCTGAATGGGGTCCGCCACGGCAACTGCGGCGAAGTTGTCGTCCGAAGGAGGTCCGCCACGGCAACTGCGGCGAAGTTGTCGTCCGAAGGAGGTCTGCGGCGACAACTGCGGCGAAGTTGTCGAACTTCGCCGCAGTTGTCGAAAGAGGGCAGTTGTCGAAAGAAGGAGGTCGGTTAC
>CAZSNW010000244.1:0-4003 GCA_964608245.1 uncultured Micromonosporaceae bacterium | reverse complement strand
CACCAATACCGACGACCTTGATGACCGCGAGGTAGTTGTGCGGATGCGTCATCAGCCTTCCCTTTCGATCGCGGACACGGCAGGCGGGTCGTAGGTCTGATGAGGAAACTACCACCGACCCCGCGACGCGCCGGTTGCCTGCACTTGTGCCCACTTGCAGAGTAGGCGCCGCTCCACCGCCGGTCGGGGACCGCCGGCGGGCGTGTCGTGGTCACCGGACGACCACGACCTCCGGGGTGCTCACGTCGATCAGCTCGACGGCGCGCTCCAGCAGCGCGGTGGCCACCCGGGCCTTCTCCTCACCGGACGATTCGTCGCCCCACACCACCACCCGGCCGTCCCGCAGGTCCAGCCGGATCTCGGTGGGACCGTCCACCCGCACCGCCGCCAGTTCCGCCCGCAGCGCCGGGGTGAGCGAGTCCAGCACCGCCAGCCCCGCCAGGGTGGCCCGGTCACCCGGCCCGGGCTGCTCCACCAGCAGCAGCGGCAACCCTTGCGGGTCGGCGACCGTGTGGTACGGCACGCCCGTCTCGTCGACCAGCAGGTAGCCGCCCGCGGTCGGGACCGCCGCCGCCGCGGTCCGCTCCACCACCTCCACCAGCAGGGTGTCCGGCCACGAACGGCGCACCACCACCTCACGGACCGGGGGCAGCTCGGCCACCCTCGCGGCCACTGTGGACACCGATACGCGCAGCAGCGGGGTGCCCTCACTGACCCCGACAGCCTCCCGCACGTCGGCCACGGTCAGCACGGACACGCCGCTGACCTGCACCTCCCGGACCGCGAAGAACGGGCTCGCCCACCCGACCCAGGCTGCCAACGCGACGAGCACCGCCACGGTGACCAGGGCGGGCACCAACCGACGGCGGGCGGCGCCGGACCGGATGCGGCGCCGGAGCGCCCATCCCGTCCGGCCGGGCCGGGCGCGGACCAACCGCCACCCCCGGCCCGGCGCCGCGCCCCGCCGCACGGCGGTCACCCCCGGGCCGCGGCGCCGGTCGTCGGAGCCTCCAACGCCGCCAGCAGCTGGTCCGGCAGCAGGGAGATCGGCGGCGCCCCCATGGTCACCACCAGGTCACCGGGCCGGGCGCGTCGCACCACCTCGTCGCACGCCGCGGCCGCGTCCGGGACGAAGACCTTCCGGTCCGCCGGCAGGGCCACCGTCTCCGTCAGCGCCCGGCCACCGGCCTGCGGGTCCGGTTGCTCGCCCGGGCCGAACACCTCCAGCACCACCACCTCGTCGGCGAGCGCGAGCGCCTCGGCCAGCTCGGTGCGCAGCTGCCGGGTGCGGTAGACGCGGTACGGCTGGAACACCACCATCAGCCGGCCGTCACCGGCCAGCACCCGCAGGGTGCGCAGCGCCGCGGTCATCGCGGTGGGGTGGTAGGCGTACTCGTCGTAGACGCGCACCCCGTTCGCCGTGCCCCGGTGCTCGAACCGCCGCCGCACCCCGGGGAAGGCGGCCAGCCCACGGGCGACCGCCGCGGGCTCCACGCCGAGCCGGAGGGCGACCAGCGCCGCCGCGGCGCTGTTGAGCGCCAGGTGCTCGCCGGGCAGGGGCAGGTGGAACTCGCCGACGTCCGCGCCGTCGAGCCGGGCCCGGTAGCGTACGCCGTCGACAGTGGACTCCACGTCCGACAGCCGCAGGTCGGCGTCGTCGGCGGTGCCGTAGGTGTGGACCGTCCGTCCGGCGGCGCGCAACCGCCGGGCGATCTCCCGGGTCACCGGGTCGTCGGCGCAGGTGACCAGGAACCCCTGCGGGTCGGTGGTGTGGGCGAACTCCTCGAACGCCGCCGCCACCCCGGTGAGGTCGCCGAAGACGTTGAGGTGGTCGGAGTCGACGTTGGTCACCACCGCCGCGTACGGCCGGTAGCGCAGGAAGGTGCGGTCGTGCTCGTCAGCCTCCACCACGCAGTGCGGCCCGTGCCCGTACCCGCCGCCGGACAGCTCACCGACGATCTCGCCGCCGAGCACGTACGACGGGTCGAGCCCGGCGGCGCGCAGCACCACGGTGAGCATCGCGCTGGTGGTGGTCTTGCCGTGGGTGCCGGCGACCGCGAGCGTCCGGCGGCCGGCGGCCGCCGCCACCAGCGCCTCCGAGCGGTGCAGGATGCGCAGACCCCGCCGGCGCGCCTCCACCAGCTCGACGTGGTCGGCCGGGATGGCGCTGGAGTAGACCACCGTGTCCACCCCGTCCAGGTGGGAGGGGTCGTGCCGGGTGTGGACGACGCCGCCGAGCGCCCGCAGCTCCGACAGCACCGGCCACGGGTGCGTCTCACTGCCGGTCACCCGCACCCCGCCGGTCAGCAGCAGCCGGGCTACGTTGCGCATGCCCACGCCGCCGATACCGATCAGATGCACCGTGCCCAGCTCACGGGCGAGCGGCGTGGTCCCCACCTCCGGCGCCGCCACGCCCCCCTGCGACCGGCCGTTCACCCGGGAACCACCTCCATCACGAAGTCGTAGAGCGCCTCGTCACCGTCGCGGCGGCCGAGCGAGGCGGCGGCGGCCGACATGGTGGCCAGCCGGTCCCGGTCCAACGCCAGGGGCACCACGTGGTACTCGATCCACGACGGGTCCAGGTGCGCGTCGTCCACCATCAGCGCGGCACCCGCGGACACCAGCGGCCGGGCGTTGCGCTTCTGCTCCTGGTTGCTGTGGGGGTAGGGCACCAGCACCGCGGGCAGCCCCACCGCGGCCAGCTCCGCGCAGGTGATCGCGCCGCTGCGGGACAGCACCAGGTCGGCGGCGGCGTACGCCAGCTCCATCTGGTCCAGGTAGCGGAGGGTGACGTACGGCACCGGCAGGTCCGGCGGCACCTCCACCGGTTCGTTGCGGGCGCCGGTGATGTGCAGCACCTGGATGCCGGCGGAGGTGACCGCCTTGGCCGCTCCGACCATCGCCAGGTTGATCGAGCGGGCACCCTGGGAGGCGCCGAAGACGAGCAGCACCGGCAGGTCCTGCCGCAGGCCGAAGGCGGCCCGGGCCTCGGCGCGGCGGGCGTGGCGGTCCAGGGTGGTGATGGACTTCCGCAGCGGCACCCCGACCACCCGGCCCTTGCGCAGCGAGCGGTGCGCGGTGCGCTGGTACGGGAAGCCGAGGGCGAGGTGCGGGGTGAACAGCGCCCCCATCCGGTTGGCGATGCCCGGCGGCACGTTCACCTCGTGGATCACGATCGGGATCTCCCGCCGCCAGGCGGCGAGGTACGCGGGGACCGAGACGTAGCCGCCGAAGCCGACCACCACCTCGGCTCCCACCTCGTCGAGGATCTTCCCGGCCTGCCGGGCGCCCCACCACATCCGGAACGGCGTGGCGAGCAGCTCCGCGGTGAGACTCCGGGGCAGCTGGAAAGCGGGCACGTGCCGCAGCTCGAAGTCCCGGATCAGCTCGTTCTCCAGCCCACGGCGGGAACCGAGGCAGGTGATGCGCACCTGCGGCTCGTACCGCCGCAGACACTCGGCGAACGCCAGCAGCGGGTAGACGTGACCGCCGCTGCCACCGCCGGCCAGCACCACCGATCTCAGCTGCCGACCCATCAGGTATGGTCTCCCGTCCTGTCCGTCGTCGCCTGGGACCCGGCGGAGGTCGACTCCCGCCGGTCAGAGCTCGGCCGCCGTGCCCGGGTCCGCGACCGGGGCAACGGCGGCAGCGGTGCCCAGACTAGCTGCACCAGGCGAGCCGGTGGACGGGCGTGCAGGGCGCGGGCGGCGTCCGGCTCGGCCCGGGCCGACGAGGCGAGAATGCCGACCGCGGCCAGGGTGACCACCAGGGCGCTGCCGCCGGCGGAGATGAACGGCAGCGGCAGCCCGGTGATCGGCAGCAGCCCCACCACCCCGCCGATGTTGATCACGGTCTGGGTGAGCAGCCAGCTGACGATCCCGGCGGCGACCAACCGGCGGAACGGGTCGGCCACCCGCCGGGCGATCCGCAGCCCGGTGTAGACGAACACGGCGAACAGGGCGAGCACCACCAGGCACCCGACCACGCCCAGCTCCTCGCCGAT
>CAZSNW010000243.1:0-4006 GCA_964608245.1 uncultured Micromonosporaceae bacterium | reverse complement strand
GGGCCGGATCTTCAAGGTGTGGAAGTTCCGCACCATGTACGTGGACGCGGAGGAGCGGCGGGCGGCGCTGCTGGACCAGAACGAGGCCGACGGCAACCTGTTCAAGATCCGGCAGGACCCGCGGGTGTTCCCGCTCGGCCGGTTCCTGCGCCGCACCTCCATCGACGAGCTGCCGCAGCTGATCAACGTGCTGGCCGGCGACATGTCGCTGGTGGGTCCGCGCCCGCTGCCGGCCGAGGACGGCGACTACCTCGGCGACGTGCGGCGTCGGCTGCTGGTGCGGCCCGGCATCACCGGCCTGTGGCAGGTCTCCGGCCGCTCCGAGCTGTCGTGGGACGAGGCGGTGCGGCTCGACCTCTACTACGTCGACAACTGGTCGCTCGCGTACGACCTCGCCATCCTGTGGCGCACGATCGGGGCGGTGCTGGGCCGCCGCGGCGCCTACTGATCTCACAGCCGCGTTCCGCGGCCCGCTGGCCTGAACCGACCGTCAGGTAGGGTGCCAGCGTGACTGTGGACGGCATCGCGACGGGGGAGGCCGCCGACAGCGGCGGTCCGGGCACCGTCCCCGGGGGTGTCACCGACGACACCACAAACCGTGGTGTCGCGCTCGCCATCCGTGGACTGGTCAAGCGGTTCGGCGCCACGGTGGCGGTCGACGGCATCGACCTGGACGTGCCGGAAGGTTCGTTCTTCGGCCTGCTCGGGCCCAACGGGGCCGGTAAGACCACCACCCTGTCGATGGTGGTGGGGCTGCAGCGGCCGGACGCCGGGACGGTCCACGTGCTCGGCGTGGACGTGTGGGCCGACCCGGTGGAGGCCAAGCGGCTGCTCGGGGCGCTGCCGGACGGGGTGCGCATGTTCGACCGCCTCTCCGGCCCGGAGCTGCTCGCCTACACCGGTCTGCTGCGCGGCATGGACCCGGAGACGGTCGACCAGCGGGCCGCCGAGCTGCTCGACGTGCTGGCGCTGGCCGACGCCGGCCGGACCCTGGTGGTCGACTACTCCGCCGGCATGAAGAAGAAGATCGCCCTGGCCTGCGCGCTGCTGCACGCGCCGCGGCTGCTGGTGCTGGACGAACCGTTCGAGGCGGTCGACCCGGTCAGCGGTGCCCTCATCCGCGACATCCTGCAGCGGTACGTCGCCGGCGGCGGGACGGTCATCTTCTCCAGCCACGTCATGGAGGTGGTGGAGCGGCTCTGCTCACACGTCGCGATCCTCGACCGGGGCCGGATCCGGGCGGTCGGCACGATCGACGAGGTACGCGACGGCCGGCCACTGGGTGAGCGGTTCGTGGAGATCGTCGGCGGCCGGACGAGCACCGGGGACGAGCTGGCATGGCTGTGACCGCCTCCGCTCCCGGCACCGCCGTCACCGCGACCAGGCGCGCCGGGCGGCCGGCGCGGCTCCGCCACTTCGCAACGCTGCGGTTACGGCTGCTGCTCAACAGCTTCCGGGGCCGGCCCGGTCGGGTGGTGGCGTTCGTCATCGGCCTGCTGGCCGGGCTGTACATGGCCGCGATGGGGTTCACGCTCGCAACCCTCCCGGTGTTCCTCGAGCCGCGCGAGTTCCTGCTGGCCACCGCGTTGGGCGGCGCCCTGCTCGTCGTCGGGTCGGTGCTGCTGCCGCTGGTGTGGTTCGGGGTGGACGACACGCTCGACCCGGCCCGGCTCGCCCTGCTGCCGATACCCCGCGGTCGGTTGATCGCCGGCCTGCTGGTGGCCGCGGCCCTCGGCATACCCGGGATCTGCCTGGTGCTCGCCACCTCCGGGCTGGTGATCTCCGCCGCCGCCCACGCCGGGGTGGCCGGGGCGCTCGTGCAGGCGGTGGGTGTCGTGCTCGGGGCGGCGGTGTGCCTGACCGCGGGCCGCGCGGTCACCAGCGCGTTCGCCTCGGTCATGCGGTCGCGCCGCGCCCGTGACCTGGCGTGGGTGCTCATCGCGGTGGTGGCGGCGTCGATCGGACCGCTGCAGCTCGCCGTGATGCCGGCGGTGGAGCGGGCCGACTGGGACCGGCTGGCGAAGGTGGCCGAGTGGGTCGCCTGGACCCCGTTGGCCGCCCCCTACACGGTCGGCGCGGACATGGCGCTGGGTCGGCCGCTGGCCGCGGTCGGCAAGCTGCTGGTGGCCGTGGCCACCGTCGCCGCGTTGCTGTGGTGGTGGTCGCGCACCGTGGAGTCGGCGCAGGCCGGCGCGGTGGCGGTGGCGCCGGCGAAGTCCGACCGCCGGCGTACCGCCGGCGGGGCGGTCGCCCAACTGCTGCCGCGGGCGCTGCCGCTGCGCCCGACACCGGTCGGCGCGGTGGTCGCCCGTGAGCTGCGCTTCATGTGGCGGGACACCAAGCGGCGGGCCAACCTCATCATGGTCCCGGTGGTCGGCCTGTTCACGCCGGTGCTGATCCTGCTCGGCGGCGGCCGGTCCGGGCTGCGGGAGGACGGGTTCGTCTTCACCCTCGGCCGCGCGCAGGATGTCAGCCCGCTCACGCTGATGCTCACGATGATGTTCGTGAGCGCGTTCGTCGCCCTGATCATGGCCAACCAGTTCGGCTACGACGGCACCGCGTTCTCCGGGCACCTGGTGGTGCACGTGCCGGGCCGGGTCGACCTGGCCGGCCGGGCGGTGGCGTACTCGATCTACCTTGTGCCGCTGCTGCTCGTGGTCGGGGCGGTGGTGGCGGTGATGCTCCGGTCACCGGCGGCGGCGCCGGCCACCTGGGGCGTGCTGCTCGCCACCTACGGCACCGGGGTCGCGGTCAGCATGGTCGTCTCGGTGGTCGGGGCGTACCCGTTGCCGGAGACCGGCAACCCGTTCGCCACCGGCTCCGGCGGCGCGGTCCTCAAGAGCCTGCTGGCGCTGGTCGGGGTGGTCGCCTCCTGGGCGCTCGCCGTGCCGGTGACGGCCGCGGCCCTGTTGCTGCCGGAGGCCTGGCCGTGGATCGCCGTCCCGGTCGGCGCTGGTTACGGCCTGGCCGCGGCGGTGCTGTCGGCGCGGCTGACCGGCCGGCTGCTGGACCGGCGCGGCCCGGAGGTGCTCGCCCAGGTCACCCCGCGGCGCTAGAGGCGGTGCGCCGTGAGCATCCACTACACCGACCCGTTCGCCACCCCGGAGGAGCACCGCTCACCGGTACGCCGGCTGCGTGGACGGCTCGTGTCGCCGGTCACCCTGTGGACCGCGCCCGGGCCGGCCGGGCTGACCGTGTCGTCGGTGCTGGTGGCCGACGGGGAGCCGGGTCGGGTGCTCGGCCTGGTGGACGACGAGTCGGACCTGTGGCCGCGGCTGGTCGAGGCGGGCCGGTTCGCGGTCAGCCTGCTGCGGCCGGAACACCGCGCGATGGCCGACCGGTTCGCCGGGCTCGCCCCGGCGCCGGGCGGGCTGTTCGTCCACGACCGGTGGCGCGAGACCGACTACGGGCCGGTGCCGGAGGGGGTCGACTGGGCCGGCTGCCACGTGGTCGAGACGCGGCGGTGCGGCTGGGGGATGCTTGTGGAGGCCACCATCGGCGAGATCGTGCTGGCCGAGGGCGGGCCCGGCCTCTACCACCACCGCGGACGGTACGGTCGGACCGACCGATAGGCTGCTGACCATGGCCGTACCGCAGCGTTTCGGCGCCGGGCACCGGGTACTGGTCACCGGAGGTGCCGGGTTCGTTCCCTCCCACGTGGTGGACGCGTTGTTGGCCCGGGGCTGCGTGGTGGTGGCGGTGGACAACCTGGTCACCGGCCGCGCGGACAACGTTGCCCACCTGGCCGACCACCCCGACTTCACCCTGGTCAAGCACGACATCTGCGACGGGCTGCCGACGGACCACCCCGCGCTGCGGGGGCGGTTCGACGCGATCCTTCACATGGCGTCGCCGGCCAGCCCCACCGACTTCACCACCCTGCCGCTGGAGATCCTCAAGGTCGGCTCGGTGGGCACCCTCCACCTGCTCGAGCGGGCGGTGGCCGACGGGGCGCGGTTCCTGCTCGCGTCCACCTCGGAGGCGTACGGCGACCCGCTGGTGCACC
>CAZSNW010000242.1:0-4061 GCA_964608245.1 uncultured Micromonosporaceae bacterium | reverse complement strand
CGATCTTCTCGCCGAACACCTCGCCCAGCGAGCCGCCGAAGACCGTGAAGTCCTGCGCGAACACCGCCACCTGCCGGCCGTCGATGGTGCCGTAGCCGGTGATCACGCCGTCGCCGTACGGGCGGTGGCGGTCCATGCCGAAGTTAGTCGACCGGTGCCGGGCGAACTCGTCCAGCTCCACGAACGAGCCCTCGTCCAGGAGCATGGCGATGCGCTCCCGGGCGGTCTTCTTCCCCCGGGCGTGCTGCTTCTCCACCGCCCGTGCGGAGCCGGCGTGCACCGCCTCCTCGATCCGGCGGGCGAGGTCGGCCAGCTTGCCGGCGGTGGTGTTGAGGTCGGGGGCGCCGGACTGGCCGGTCGGGGTCGGCTGCTCGGTCTGCGTCACGCGAAGGATCGTATCGACCGGTCCCGGACGGGCCGGTCGGCGTACGGTGGTGCGGTGACCGACGACGCGTACGCGCCGGGATCCGGCTCGCGCCGTCCGCTGTCTGTCGAGGCGCTGCGGCGGGCCGTGGTGACCCCGGACGGTCCCTGGACCGACCTGGAGGTGGTCGAGGAGACCGGCTCCACCAACGCCGACCTGGCCGCCGCCGCGGAGGACGGCGCACCGGCCGGGCTGGTCCGGGTCGCCGAGCACCAGTACGCCGGCCGGGGCCGTTCGGGCCGCGAGTGGGTCTCGCCGCCGCGGGCGGGGCTGACCTTCAGCGTGCTGCTGCGCCCCGGCGAGGAGCCGCAGCCGGTGCCGCTGGCCCGGTGGGGCCTGGTGACGCTGGTGGCCGGGGTGGCGCTGGTGTCTGCGGTACGCCGGACCACGGGGCTTTCCGCCACCCTCAAGTGGCCCAACGACCTGCTGGTCGACGGTCGCAAGTGCGCCGGGGTGCTGGCGGAGCTCGCCGGCGGCGGGCTCGTGCTCGGTATCGGGGTCAACGTCGACCACCGCGCCGACGAGCTGCCCGATCCGGTGGCCGGCGGCCCGCCGCCCGGGTCGCTGGCGCTCGCCGGGGCCCGCGACGTCGACCGCGGGGAGCTGCTGGTGACGCTGCTTCAGGAGCTCGCCGCCGGGTACGCCCGGTGGCGGCGCGCCGGCGGCGACGCGGTCGCCGCCGGTCTGCTCCAGGCGTACCGGGAGGCCAGCGCCACGGTGGGCCGCCGGGTGCGGGTGCTGCTGCCCGGCGGCGGGGAGCTGGTCGGCGAGGCGGTGACCGTGGATCCCACCGGTCGGCTGGTGGTACGCGACGACGCGGGCACGCAGACCGCGGTGGCCGCCGGGGACGTGGCGCACGTGCGCGCCGTCGAGGCGGTCTGACCGCGGTTCGACGGGGGGTGGCCGGCGGACCGGGCCAGGCGGCCGAGGAAGCCCTGCACGTTCGGCCGGGTTGTCCCCGCCTGCCCGACCGCTACCCTGTCGCCGTGGCGTTCCCCGAGGACATCCTGACCGACGACGAGCACGTGGTGCTCCACCTCCACCCGCACTGGCGGCGGCTGGTGGTGCCCGTGCTGGTGCTGGTGGTGTTGGCCGCGGCGGTGCCGACGGCGTGGCTGCTGCTGCCGGAGTTCTCCCAGCGGCTGTACGTGCTGTGGCTGATCACGGCGGTGGCGGTGGTGGTGTTCCTCCGCTTCACGTTCTGGCCGTGGCTGGTGTGGAAGACCACCCACTACGTGTTCACCAGTGAGCGGGTGGTGCTGCAGTTCGGGATCATCAACCGGGAGCGCCGCGACATCCCGCTGCACCGGGTCAACAACCACCTGATGAACCAGACTCTGGTGGACCGGATGTTCGGGTCCGGCACCCTGACCATCGAATCGGCCGGGGAGGGTGGCCAGACCACCCTGGTGGACGTGCCGCGGGTGCAGAAGGTGCAGACGCTGCTGTACGACCTGGTCGACGCCGACCGGGACCGGCACTCGCTGGGGGACGACGAGATGCGGGAGATCCTCCAGGAGCTGCGGGACCAGCGGCCGGCCCCGCCGGAGGAGAACCCGGCGGCCGCCGAGGGCGACCGCCGCGGCCGGAAATCGTGACCGGCGCGGGTCTCAGTTGCCGCCGCCGGCCGCCGGGGCGGGTCCGGGCACCGGCCGCCCGGCCGGGGTCTGCCCGGTGACGACCACCTCGGTGGACACCAGACCGGGCTGCGGTGCGGGGCGGAACACGAACCGGCGGTACGACCAGAACCGGAACACCGTCCCGGCCGCGAGCCCGACCACGTTGGCCGAGATCAGCACCGCCAGGGTGGTCCGGAAGACCGACGGCCACAGCGCACCCAGGCCGTGGTAGGTGACGGCGAGGCACGCCAGGGCGATACCCAGCCCGATGACGTTGAACAGGAAGAACAGTCCGTACTCGCGGGCGAACCCGGTGCGGGCGCGGTGGCGCCACGTCCAGAACCGGTTGCCGACGAACGCCACGGTGGCGGCGGCGACCGTGGCGACGGTCTTCGCCCACAGCGGCTCCCAGCCGCGGGCGTCGAGCACCAGCAACAGCACGCTGTCGACCAGGTACGCGACAGCACCGACGACGCCGAACTTACCAAGTTCGTGGACCAGGTCCCGGAACCTCGCGTAGAGCCGGTTCAACAGCTGCACGCACCGAGGGTACCCGGCGGGGGGACGGCCCCGGGCCGGCACGGCCACCACGGGTGCTTCCCGCCACCGCGACGCGCCGCATGACACGCCGGCGACGCGCCGCGGTATCTCACTTCCGGATCACCCCGGGGATCGCCGGACGGCGTCGGGTCTACTCTGAAGGCGTCCCGTACCAGCGCCGACGTGAGGAGAGGGTCATGACCGCGATGACCACTGTTTCCGGGCTCGACGACGCCCCGACCAGTCATACCCGACTGGTGTCCTGGGTACGCGAGGTGGCGGCCCTCACCACTCCCGACCGCGTAGTGTGGTGTGACGGTTCCCCGGAGGAGTGGCGGCGACTCACCGACGAACTCGTGGCCGCCGGTTCCCTGGTGCGCCTCGACGACGAACGCCGGCCCAACTCGTTCTGGGCGCGGACCGATCCGACCGATGTGGCGCGGGTCGAGGAGCGGACGTTCATCTGCTCGGTCAACGAGTCCGACGCCGGTCCGACCAACAACTGGATGGACCCCGGCGAGATGAAGGCGACCATGACCGAGCTCTACCGGGGGTGCATGCGCGGCCGGACCATGTACGTCATCCCGTTCTGCATGGGCCCGCTGACCGCGGAGAAGCCGATGTTCGGTGTGGAGATCACCGACTCGCCGTACGTCGTGGTGTCCATGCACATCATGACCCGGATGGGCCGGGCGGTGCTGGACCGGATGGGGACCGACGCCGATTTCGTGCCGGCCCTGCACTCGGTCGGCGCGCCCCTGGAGCCGGGGCAGAAGGACGTCATCTGGCCGTGCAACCAGACGAAGTTCATCTCGCATTTCCCGGAGACCCGGGAAATCTGGTCCTACGGCTCCGGGTACGGCGGCAACTCGCTGCTCGGCAAGAAGTGCTACTCGCTGCGGATCGCCTCGGTGATCGGCCGTGACGAGGGCTGGATGGCCGAGCACATGCTCATCCTCAAGCTGACCTCGCCGAGCGGCAAGGTGTACTACATCTGCGGCGCGTTCCCCTCGGCCTGCGGGAAGACCAACCTGGCGATGCTGGAGCCCACCATTCCGGGGTGGAAGGTGGAGACGCTCGGCGACGACATCGCCTGGCTGCGGTTCGGTCCGGACGGTCGGCTGTACGCGGTGAACCCCGAGTACGGGCTGTTCGGGGTGGCGCCGGGCACCGACTGGACCACCAACCCCAACGCGATGCGCACCCTGGCGCGGGGCAACACGATCTTCACCAACGTCGGCCTGACCGACGACGGCGACGTCTGGTGGGAGGGGATGGGCGACCCGCCGGCGCACCTCATCGACTGGCGGGGGCGGGACTGGACGCCGGACTCCGGTGAGCTGGCCGCCCACCCGAACTCCCGGTTCTGCACGCCGATCACCCAGTGCCCGATCCTGGCGCCGGAGTACGAGGACCCGGCCGGGGTGCCGATCTCGGCGATCCTGTTCGGCGGCCGCCGCAAGACCACGATCCCGCTG
>CAZSNW010000241.1:3340-4070 GCA_964608245.1 uncultured Micromonosporaceae bacterium | reverse complement strand
AAGCCGTGCCCGGGGGAGTGCGGCAGCTCGTACGCGTCCGGCACCCCGAGCACCCCCCGGGACTCCAGCGGGGAGGAGGTGCGCAGGCCGATCCGGTAGGACCGGTGGGTGTCCAGGCCGCGCAACCGGCCCTCCTCCAGCCGTTGCGAGGCCAGCAGCAGCTGCACCCCCAGCGACCGGCCCAGGCGACCGATCTGGACGAACAGCTCGGTCAACTCGGGCCGGGCGGCGAGCAGCTCGGTGAACTCGTCACACACCACCAGCAGCACGGGCAGCGGCGGCAGCGGGGCGCCGGCGGCCCGGGCGCGCTCGTACGCGTACCGGTCCGGATGGTTGCCGGAGGCGCGCAGCAGCTCCTGCCGGCGTACCAGCTCGCCCTGCAGCGCATCGCCCATCCGCTCCACAAGCGGCAGCTCGTCGGCGAGGTTGGTGATGACCGCCGCGGTGTGGGGCAGCCGCTCCAGCCCGGCGAAGGTGGCGCCGCCCTTGAAGTCCACCAGCACCAGGTTGAGCTGTTCGCTGGAGTGGGTGGCGGCGAGTGCGGTGACGATGGTGCGCAGGAGTTCGGACTTGCCGGAGCCGGTGGCGCCGACCAGCAGGCCGTGCGGGCCGACCCCGCCGGCGGCCGACTCCTTGAGGTCGAGCAGCACCGGTTCACCGTCCAGAGTGGTGCCGATCGGCACCCGCAGCAGCTCCTCCGCCGGCCGTGGCGCCCACGCCCGCGTCGGTT
>CAZSNW010000241.1:0-3330 GCA_964608245.1 uncultured Micromonosporaceae bacterium | reverse complement strand
ACCGGTGAGGGTCGTCGATGCCGAGCAGGTCCGCGAGGTCAGGGTACGCGCCGGCGGGCGGACGCCCGCCGCGCCCGCCGCGGGTGGCGGGGCGGTGGGGATCCGCGGTGGCGGCGCGCCGGGCTCCGGCGTACCGGGCCAGTCGTCGGGCCAGCGCCTCGGCCTCGACCTCGTCGTAGCGGTCCGGTACGCCGGTGGCCGCCGGACACCCGGGTGTCCGCAGCACCACCGTCGCGCCCCGCACCTCCACCACGGTCACGCCGCCGCCGTCGATGGGGCCGTCGTCCGGGGCCGCGCCCGGGTCGGCCGGGGCGGTGGTGACCGGTGGTGGGGCGGTCGGGACGGCGACCGGTGACGAGGTGGCTGTCCGCGGATCCAGGTGGAGCACCGCGACCGGGCCGGTGGCCTCCACCGGGCCGGGGTCGACGCCGTCGGCCACGACCACCACCGTCGGGGGCCGGTCGACCGGCGGCGCGTCGGCGACCGGACGGACCACCACCCCGGACATCCAGAGAGGACTATCGAGCGACGCGGGCCCGTCGGCCGGCGTACCGTCCGCGCCGGTGAGCTCTGCCACCAGGTCGGTCACCCGGTCCGAGGCGGTGACCAGGCGTACCGGGCCGGCCGCGTCGGCGCGGTCCGGGTGGGCGGCGTGCGGTAGCCACTTGACCCACTCCCAGGCGTCCCGGGCGCCCGGCGCCGGGCAGACCACCAGGCGCAGCAGGTGCGGCGGGTGGAAGGTCGCAAGCTGCGCCACCACCGATCGGGCGAGCCCTCGGGCCGCGGCCGCCTCGCCGACCAGCCGTACCCGGGATCCGGCGACCAGGCGCAGCGTCAGCGGCAGGTCCTCCACCTCGGCGTGGGCGGCGAGCAGCCGGTCCCTCGCGGCCTCGGCCACCGGGTCCGGGCGTTCGCCCTCCGGCACCGGCAGCGGCCGTAGCGGGGTCGCCGGCGCCCCGGGCGCCACGCCGAGCCGCACCGTGGCGAACCAGGGGTCGTCGGGTGTCCGCTCGAAGCGACGGGTGCCGTCGGCGAGGCACCACAGCGCCTGCGGCGCCGGGTACCGCCGGTGGAGCACGGCGTGCTGGTGCCGGGCGGCGGCGCGGACCCGGCGCCGGACGCCGTCCAGGTAGCGCAGGTAGTCCCGGCAGGCCCCGGCCCGGGCCCGCCGGGACGCACCGCCGGCCGCCCGGGTTCCGACCACGGTCGCCAGTGCCGAGACGCCGAAGAGCCCGGCCACCAGCCAGGTACGCGGCCCGGCGTCCTCTCCGGCCAGTAGCGCGGTGGCCAGGGCCCCGCCCAGGATCGGCACCACCGGCAGCGCCCGGGTCCACAAGGCTGCCCGGGTGGTCGGTAACGCCGGCGGTGGGGCGACGTCGATCGTGCCCTCCGGTACCGCGGGCACCGCAGGCGGGGAGGCCGGTCGTCGCTTGTGCGTGACCGTTACCGTACCCACGGTCGCCGATGCTAGGTGAGCCGCGCGACGGTGGAGGTCAAAGCAGGTGGAACCGGTACGGACCGGCACGGCCGCAGCGCCCGACCTGCGTCGCATCACCGTCTACATAGCACAGAGACGGTTGGACCTGGCGGTGCCGGCCGACGCCCCGGTCGCCGAGCTGCTGCCGGCGCTGCACCGGTACGCCGGCGCCGACGCCCCGCCACCCGACACCGGCCTCGTGCTGCGCACGGTCACCGGTCGGCGGCTGTCACCCGCGCGCAGCCTCGCCGCGCAGGGCGTCTCCGACGGGGATGTGCTCCACCTCGTCCCCGCGACCCTGCGGTGGCCGGAGCCGGTCTGCGACGACGTACCGACCGCGCTCGCCGTCGCCGCCCGTGGCCACAGCCGGCGCTGGTCGGCCCGCACCAGCCGACGCGCCGCCCTGGGGCTCGCCGGTGTCTGCGCGGTCGCCGGTGCCGCGGTGGGGACGGTGTACGCCGACGTGGTCGGCCCGGTGCCGCCGGCGGTCGCGGCGCTGGCGCTGGCGGTGACCGGGGTGGCGCTGGTCCGCACCGGGGACCGGGTGGCGGGGACCGTGGCGGCCGCGGCCGCGCCTTTGTACGTCGCGGCCGCCGTGCTCGCCGCCGTCGGGCGGACGCCGGCCGGGTGGGCGGCGGCCGCCGCCGGGATGCTGGGGTGCGCAGCCGCGCTGCTGGCCGCAGCGGGTCGGTCGACGGACCCGGCCTCCGGGGGGCCGCGGCGCCGGTCGGACGGCCGGTGGCTGCTGGTCGCCCTGGTGGTGGTCGGTCTGCTCGGCGCCGCCGCGGCCGCGGCCGCCACCGTCTGGGGCGGGCGGGCCGCGGCGGCGGGCCTGGCGCTGGTGCTGCTCGCCGGCGCCGGCGCGCTGCCGGTCGCGGCGGTCCGGCTGGCCGGTCTGCCGCTGCCACCGGTCGGCGCGGCCGCCCGGGACGGCGCGGTCGGGGTGGCGGCGCCGTACGCGGCGGTCGGCCGGGCCGGTGAGCTGTTGACCGGTCTGCTCGCCGGCTGGTCGGCGCTGGTGGTGGCGGTGGTCGCGGTGCTGGCCGCCACCGGTGACCCGGCGGGCTGGACGCTGGCCGGGCTGGTGACGGTCGGCCACGCGCTGGCGGCCCGGCGGCCGGTGGCGGTGCACCAGCGCCTGGCGGCCGGTGCGGGCGCCCTGATGGCGGCGGCGGTGACGGTGACCGCGGCGGTGGTGGGCGCCGCGGTGGTGGTGGCGGCGACGGTGGTCGGGGCGACGGCCGGCGGGACGGTGACCGCCGTGGTGGCCGCCGGCCGACGGCCGGCGGCCACCACGGCGCAGGCCGTCGGGCGCGCCCTCGCGTACCTGGAGACCGCGGTGCTGGTCGCCGCCGGGCTCACCGCCGGCTGGCTGCTCGACCTGTACCGGTGGCCGACCTGACAGCCGGTCGCCGACCGGTTCGCCCGCCGGGCCGCCCGGTGTCAGGGCACCGCGCCCCCACGGGCCGGGCGCCCCAGGTGCCGTACCTGCGAGGCGCGGATCTCCTCCTCCGCCGCGTGCCGGTCCACCCAGGCCGCACCGGCCACGCTCTTGCCCGGCTCCAGGTCCTTGTAGACGGTGAAGAAGTGCTCGATCTCCCGCAGGTCGTGCGGGGGTACGTCGGTGATGTCGTGCAGGTGGGCGAGCCGGGGTTCGTCGGCCGGCACGCACAGCACCTTGTCGTCCGGGCCGGCCTCGTCCCGCATCCGGAACATGCCGATCGCCCGGCAGCGGATGAGACAGCCCGGGAACGTCGGCTCCGGCACCAGCACCAGCGCGTCCAGCGGGTCGCCGTCCTGGCCGAGGGTGTCCTCGATGTAGCCGTAGTCGGCCGGGTACTGGGTGGCGGTGA
>CAZSNW010000240.1:1337-4114 GCA_964608245.1 uncultured Micromonosporaceae bacterium | reverse complement strand
CGCGGACCCAAAGAGAAACGCCACCTGGGACACCTGGGGGAGTAGATGAACGACAGCACACCGCTGGCTGACTTCGACCTGGACGCGTGGATCGACGGCACGTGCGGTATCACCGGCATGGCCCGGCTGGTGCAGCGCGGCGACCTGCTCGCCAAGGTGGACCGGCTGGAGGCTGAGCTGCAGGCCGCGAAGCGTGCAGGCATCGCCGAGCGTGGTCTGACCGACCGGTCCGTGGAGACGATCAAAGCGGAAATCGAACAGGTCTACGAGCAGATCTGGGATTCGATGCTGTGGGTGAAGGTACAGGACCGCACCCTGGCCCGCCGTGAGGCGATCGTCGAACGGCTGAAGAGGCAGGGCATCACCGACAACGACACCATCGGCCTGCACCTGATCGCCGACTCGATCGTCGGCGTGGAGACCGCGGACGGTCGGCAGGTGCCGCTGCCTGAGGGTGGGTTCCCACCGGAGAAGCTGCGGCAGATTCGCGACCGCGCCGGCGACGCGGCGCTGATCGAGCTCAACAGGGTGTTCATGGAGGTGACGGCCGAGGCCCCGGCTGTGCAGGCCCCTTTGTCGCGCGACTCCTCTGCGCGCCGCGCTGGCAGCACGTCGCCACGGCGGTCCGCGCGGCGCGGCAGTGGGGAGTCCCGCCGAGGCTGATCCTGCGTGGTGAGCACGGGTGGACGTTCACCGACCGGGTGCTCGCGGTCGCGTCGGTGCTGGCCGACGACATGCGCTGCCCCGGCTGCGGCCAGGTGAAAGCCGAGTCGTACAACCCGGACTCGGCCGGCTGGTACGAGCTGCGCGAGGCCGAGTGCCAGGGTTGCGCGGAGCTTGCCCGGGCCGCAGATGCAGACAAGAGGCCGCGGCCGGACGTGCACCGTTGGGTGGTGGATGTCCGGCCGCCGGAGGTTGAGTTGAGGCCGTGGGAGCCGGCGCGGCGTTAACGGCGCAGCAGCTCCCGCACAGCTGACACCACGACCGCCGCCGCACCCGCCAGGGAGGTGACGAATGGCCGACCGCAGTGTGTCCGTCCGGCTGAGGGCCGAGGTGGACCAGTACCGCCGGGACATGGCATCGGCGGCCCAGTCGACCCAGGGTGTCGCGCAGGCGGCCCGGCAGGTGGGGGAGCAGCGGTCGGCGTGGCAGCGGCTGGCCGACGTGGGCCGAAGCGTCGGTCAGGCGCTCGCCGCCGCTGCTGGTGTCGCCGCCGCCGGCATGGCTGCGTGGACCATTTCAACGATCAAAACCGGCGCGGCGTACAACACGCTGGAGCAGACGAGCAGGGCGGCGTTGACCACCCTGCTCGGGTCGGCCGAGGCCGCCAACGCGCAGATGGATCGGCTGCGCGAGTTTGCGCGTACCTCCCCGTTCCCTCGACAGGTGTGGATCGAAGCGCAGCAGACCCTGCTCGCGTTCGGCATGGCCGCCGAGCGAATCGTCCCCACCCTGTCGGCGGTCCAGGACGCTGTTGCCGCCGCCGGCGGAAGTGCGGTAGACATCCGCGAGATCGTTCGTGTTCTCGCCCAGGTGCAGTCCACCGGCCGGGTGACCGCGGAGACGCTGAACCAGCTCGGGACGCGGGGTATCGACGCCGCGGCGCTGCTCGGCGCCGCGCTCGGCCGGTCCGCCGCCCAGATCCGCGATGACATCTCCTCCGGGGCGCTCGACGCCGTTACGTTCCTGGAGACGCTCACGGCGCAGATGTCGGAGCGGTTCGGCGGCGCGGCGGAGAACGTGCGCACCACGTGGGTGGGAGCATTGGACCGTATCGCCGGCGCCACCCGGGACATCGGCTCGGTCATCGCTGAGCCGTTCATCGACCCCCGGGGTGGAGGGGCGCTGGTCGAGTGGGGCAACGACCTCGCCGACGTGCTGCGCGCGGTTGAGGCGGCCCTGCGTCCGGCCGTGGGCGCCATGCGCACCGAGGCCGACCCGGCGTTCAGGAGAGTGTCCGACCGGCTGCAGACGCTGGCCGAGCGGATCAAGCAGGCCGACCTGGTGCCGTGGGTGGAGCGGCTACGTGACGCCGGGCCTGTGCTGGCCGGGGTCGCCGCGGCGGCCTCGACCGCCGGCAGCGCCATGATGCTGAGGCTCATCCCTGGCCTGGACAGGCTGGCAGGTCTGGCCAACCCGCTGGCCGCTGGGCTGATCGCCGTGGCCGCGTCATCACCGGAGCTGCGCCGGGAACTGCTGCGGCTGCTGGAGGCGGTGGCACCGCTGGTCGGGACCGCCGCGGACCTGGCGGGCGCGTTCTCGCCGATTCTGTCCGGCGCCCTGGCCGCACTCGCGCAGGTGCTGTCGCCGATCGTGACGGTGGTCGGGGCGGTCGCCTCAGCGTTCGCCAGCCTGCCCCAGCCGGCGCAGATGGCGGTGCTGGCGCTGACCACGGTGGTCCTGCTCTCAGATCGCATCGCCGCCTTCGGCAAAGCCATGGGTGCGCTGCCTGGGCTGGTGCAGGCCGGCGTAGGCGCGCTGCGTAGCGCCTCGGCCGGGCTGAGCACGGTGCGGCTGAGCCTCGCCGGCGTGGTCGGCGCGCTCGGCGGCCCATGGGGTCTGGCCATCGCCGGCGGCATCACCGCGCTGGGCCTCTTCGGCGCCGCGAGCCGGGAAGCCCGCGACCGCGTTCAGCAGCTGAGCAGCTCCCTGTACGACAACACGGGCGCGCTGCGTGAGAACGCCCGGGAGATCATCGCCGCCGAATTGGCTCAGCGCGGCATGCTGCAGTGGTATGCCCAGTGGCGTGACGAGATCGAGCAGCTGACCGGTCACCA
>CAZSNW010000240.1:0-1237 GCA_964608245.1 uncultured Micromonosporaceae bacterium | reverse complement strand
TCCTCGCGCTGGAAGACTTCATCAACACAATCATGCGCGAGATCGACGTCCAGGAGGAGGCCGCCGAGCTGGCGAGGCTGAAGGCCGAGGAGGTCCGGGGTGGCGCTGGGGCGGCCAGGGACGCTGCCGACGCCGAGGCCGAGTTCGCCGGCGAGCTGGACAACGCGGCACGCGCCGCGGAGAACGCCCGCAGCAAGCTGAAGCAATTCCACGACGAGATCCGCGCCCAGGCGGACCCGATGTTCCGGCTGGTGCGGGCGATACAGAACTTGGAGAAGGCGCAGGCCCGCTACGACGAGGTGCTGTCCGACTCTGAAGCCACCCAGCAGGATGTGCGGGATGCCGCACTGGCCGTGGCCGAAGCGGTGCTGGACGTGCAGGGCGCTGCTGCTGACGCGACCGGGGTGTTCGACGGCGAGTTGACACCGGCCCTGCGCCGCACGTTGGAAGCCGGCGGCCTGGCTGAGGAGCAGATCAAGCTGGTCGAGGAGGCGTTCGCCGACGCCGCCGCCGCCGGGGACCGGTTCGCCAAGGTGTACGAGGCCGAGGTGAGGATCAAACGCGTCGAGGAGGCCAAGCGGCTCGTTGAGGGTCTGATCCGCGACCTGAACAGTATTCCGGCGACGATCCGCAGCACAGTGATCATCGGCCAGTCGGGGACCATCCCCAGCGGCCAGGCGCAGATTCGCGACGTCGGTGGCCCGATCTTCGGCCCGACCGGCGCGCCGGTGCCGGTTATCGCCCACGGCGGGGAGCATGTGTGGACCGCTGAGGAGGTGCGCGCCGCTGGCGGCCACCAGGCGGTGGAGGCGATGCGAGCCGCGGTGCTCGGGGGCACCACCCGGTTCTCGGTTGGTGGCCCAGCACGCACCGTGCCGGTGATGGCGCCTCCGCGGCCGGTGGATCTGACCCCGCACGAGTTCGTGGCCACAGCAGTGCTCGACATCGGTGACGGTGTGGAGCGGGTTGTCGACCTGCGGTTCCAGCGACTGGCTAGCCAACTCATGCAGGGAGTGGGGGCGGCACGGTGACGATCGCACTGCAGTACCTTTCCGACCTGTCGCGGGTGAGGGTCTCCCTGTCCGACCTGCCTGACGGCACGGTGCAGGTGCAGCGGGCGCTGAACCCGGCCGCAGCGGATGCGATCTGGGAGCAGGGGGTCGTCCGCGGCGGCCGTGCCCTGCCCGTGTCGGGCGGGGCCGCCCAGCTGGACGACTACGAGTTCGTGCCGGACGTG
>CAZSNW010000239.1:0-4123 GCA_964608245.1 uncultured Micromonosporaceae bacterium | reverse complement strand
CAGCCCGACCGCGCCCTGGCCCACCGCGTACTCGTAGGCCTTGTCGACGTCGGGCACCTCCAGCGCGATGTCGCTGATCCCGTCGCCGTGGCGGGCGTGGTGGTCGGCGGCGGCGGTGCCTGCCTTCACGATCCCGGTGAGCACGAACCGGACCTTGCCGGAGACCATCACGTACTCGGCGTGGTCCTTGTAGCCCTGCTCCGGGCCCCGGTACGCGACGCAGGACATGCCGAACGCGGTGCGGTAGTAGTGGGCCGCCTGCACGGCGTTGCCGACGATGAACCGCACGTGGTCGATCCCGAGCACCGGGAACGGGTCCTTGGAGATGTCGTGCGGGACGGCGCCGAGCAACGTATCGATCTCGGCGTCGGACACGACGTCGGGCGGGGTCGTCTGGGTCATGGCACGCCTTCCCTTCTCGCCGCTTCGTCGCTGCGTGACAGCTTGCTGGCAAGCATCGGGCGCGGGGACAGGGTGCGCAACAAGTGCCGGTCCGGCTGGTCAGGATGTTCAGCGCCGTCACGTTCCGGCGGTACGCGACTGGACAGGTTGTCCACCCGTACGCGGGATACGGTGACCGGATCGTTATCCACGCCGCCAGCGGGGTGGTTGGCGACACAACCAGCCGACGGCAGGATCCTGGTGACAAGATGTCCGGCACGGTGGCGAAGAGGTGGTCAAGTTGCGCAGTGAGCGTCCACTGGACCGGTTGGACGCCGACATCATCACTCTGTTCTCCACCCATCCCCGGATCGGCGTGCTGGAGGCGTCCCGGCGGCTCGGGGTCGCCCGGGGCACCGTGCAGGCGCGGCTGGACCGGTTGACCGCCCGCGGGATCATCGCCGGGTTCGGCCCTCGCATCTCGCCCGCGGCGCTCGGATACTCGGTGACCGCGTTCGTCACCCTGGAGATCCGGCAGAGCCGGGGCCACGACCCGGTCGCCGCCCACCTGGCGCGCATTCCGGAGGTGCTGGAGGCGCACACCATCACCGGCACCGGGGACATGCTGTGCCGGATCGTCGCCCGCTCCAACGCCGACCTGCAGCGGGTCATCGACCTGGTGGTGTCCGACGAGGGGATCGAACGCGCGTCGACCATCATCGCGCTGGCCGAGCAGATCCCGTACCGGGTGCTGCCGCTGGTCGAGGCCGCGGCCGCCGACCCGACCGGCCGCTGACCCGGGTGGCCCGGGTGTCGCGGTCCGGCCGTCCGGCCCGGAGGTCCCGGCGGACCGGTCACCTGCGCATACCGTGCGACACGGATAGATCGGACTGAGCGGATCTCGGATCCGGCGAGGCTGCCCGGTCCCGGTACGGTGACCGGGTGGCGCGGTTCGGCGGCTGGGCCAAGCGACTGGTGTGGCTGGCGGTCGGCGGCGTGCTGACCGCCCTGGTGCTCTTCGGCATCCTGCCCAACCCGCTGCCGCCGCTGTGGAACTGGATCACCCGCGACGCCCCGCTCGCCGAGGGCATGACCTGGCAGGAGCGGCTGCCGGGCCGGCCCACCACCGCGATCGTGTCGGACGGACGGTTCGCTGTGGACGCCGGTCGGCGTACCCAGGTGCGGGAGATCCACACCGGGGTGCTCGTGCTCGACGCGTGGAAGGCCGACTGGCTGACCATGGCCGGCACCGGGACGGAGACCGTGGTGATCGCCGGTCAGGCGTTCGACCGCGGCTACCAGGTCCGAGAGCTGGTGAACGGCACCACGCGGGTCGAGGACCGGCACGCCCGGGCGGTGTGGGGTTTCGCCGACGCCCGGCTCGACCTGCGCTGCGACGGTCCGCGCTCGTGCGAGCTGCGGGCCTACCCGCCGGCCGGCGACACCCCCATCTGGTCGGTCGCCCTGCCCGGCGTGGGCTCCGGGCTGGTCGGCGCCGACCCGCCGCTGGCCGGATCCGTGTTGGACCTGCCGCGCCGCATCGGCCCGCACGTGGTGGCGCCCCGGCCGATGCCGCCGCTGCTCGGCATCCCGGTCGACCGGCGCACGGTGGTCGTGGTCCACACCGGCCTGGGTCAGGTGATGGCGCACCTGGAGGCCGACCGCGACGAGATGATCGTCGTCGTGGACCAGACGGTGGTCCGGTCGCTGGTCACCCGGCGGGACGGCGTGTGCCAGCTGCAGGTGACCGGCCACGACGCGACCGGAGCTCTGGTGTGGGGCCCGGAGGTCCACAACCTGCGCACCGTCACCGGCGGCGGGTGCGAGCAGCGGATCGCCCCGGTCGGCTACGGCGCCGCGCTGGTCGCGGTCGGGCCGGACGGCCGGGAGATGGTCATCGACGCCAACGACGGCCGGGTGCTCTGGCACGGCGCCGAGGGCGAGCGGATCCGTGGCCTGACCGAGCACCTGGCGGTGGTACAGGGCGCCGACCCGGCGGTGCGGTACGGGGTGCGGCTGGGCGGCGACGGCAGTCCGCTGTGGGAGCACCGGGTCGGCCCGGACGCGGAACTCGTGATCGCCGACTGCGGGGTGGTGGTCGCCGACAAGGATCCCAACCGGATCGTCGTCTGGGACGCGGTCAGCGGGGAGCAGAAGATCTCCCTGCTCACGTCGGCGCGGGTGCTGGCCTGCACCGGCGACGGCGTGCTGCTCAGCGAGGGCCGCTCGGTGGGCTTCCGCCACTTCCGCGGCCCGCCGTCCCCGCATGAGCAGCCCGCGCCCGGTCCGCGCCAGGACGAGCGGCAGGAGCCGCCGCCGGTGGACCTCAAGTCGATCGGCGGCCTGCGCGCCGAGGTGTGACGGCCGTCCGTCCGGTCGCACCGGCCGGACGGACGGGGCCGGACGCTGAAGTAGCCTGACGGGTATGAGCACCCCGGACGTCCCGTACACCCCGCTGCTGCCGACCGGCCCGGACACCACCGAGTACCGCCTGGTGACCGAGGAGGGCGTCGAGGTCGTCGACGGCCCCGGTGGCCGGCGCTTCCTTGTCGTGAGCGACGAGGCCCTGCGGATGCTCACCGTGGAGGCGATGCGCGACATCGCGCACTTCCTGCGGCCGTCGCACCTGGCGCAGCTGCGGGCGATCCTGGACGACCCGGAGGCCTCGCCCAACGACCGGTTCGTGGCACTCGACCTGCTGCGCAACGCCAACGTCGCCGCCGGCGGGGTGCTGCCGATGTGCCAGGACACCGGCACCGCGATCGTGATGGGCAAGCGCGGCCGGCACGTGCTGACCGAAGGCGACGACGAGGAAGCGATCTCCCGCGGGGTGTGGCAGGCGTACACCACCCTGAACCTGCGCTACTCCCAGCTGGCGCCGCTGACCATGTGGGAGGAGCGCAACACCGGCACCAACCTGCCGGCCCAGATCGAGCTGTACGCCGAGGACCCGTACGGTCGGCCGGACGAATACTGGTTCCTGTTCATGGCCAAGGGCGGCGGCTCGGCCAACAAGTCTTTCCTCTACCAGGAGACCAAGGCGCTACTCAATCCGACCCGGATGATGCGCTTTTTGGAGGAGCAGTTGCGCAGCATCGGCACCTCCGCCTGCCCTCCCTACCACCTGGCGATCGTGATCGGAGGCACCTCGGCCGAGTACGCGCTCAAGACCGCCAAGCTCGCCTCCGCGAAGTATCTGGACGGGCTACCCACCTCCGGGTCACCCAGTGGCCACGGGTTCCGGGACCTGGAGCTGGAGGCCGAGGTGCTGGAGATGACCCGGGAGTTCGGCATCGGCGCCCAGTTCGGCGGGCGGTACTTCTGCCACGACGTGCGTGTCGTGCGCCTGCCTCGACACGGCGCGAGCTGCCCGGTGGCGATCGCGGTCTCCTGCTCGGCCGACCGGCAGGCGCTAGCCAAGATCACGCCGAGCGGGGTGTGGCTCGAGCAGTTGGAGACCGACCCGGCCCGCTTCCTTCCGGACGTCGACGCCGCGAGTCTCGGTGACGACTCCGAGGTCGTGAAGATCGACCTCAACCGGCCGATGGACGAGATCCGGGCCGAGTTGTCGCGCTACCCGGTGAAGACCCGGCTGTCGCTGTCCGGGCCGTTGGTGGTGGCTCGGGACATCGCCCACGCCAAGATCGCCGAGCGGCTCGACGCGGGCGAGGAGATGCCTCAGTACCTGCGCGACCACCCGGTCTACTACGCGGGCCCGGCCAAGACCCCCGACGGGTCCGCC
>CAZSNW010000238.1:3821-4127 GCA_964608245.1 uncultured Micromonosporaceae bacterium | reverse complement strand
GCGAGCACTCCGCGCACGACTACTTCCGGGACGTCTGGGGCGCTGACACCGGCATGCTCGCCGCGATGCACGTACTGGCGGCGCTGGGGGAGCAGCCGCGGCCGCTGTCGGAGCTGGTGTCCCGCTACCAGCGCTACGTCGCCTCGGGCGAGATCAACTCCCGGGTGGAGGACCAGGAGCGGGCGACCAAGCGGGTGGCGGAGGTCTTCGCCGACGCGGAGCTGGACCACCTCGACGGGCTGACGGTCCGGCTGCCGGACGGGTCCTGGTTCAACGTCCGGCCGTCCAACACCGAGCCGCTGCTGC
>CAZSNW010000238.1:0-3811 GCA_964608245.1 uncultured Micromonosporaceae bacterium | reverse complement strand
CTCAACGTGGAGGCTCCGGACGAGGAGCGGATGGTGGAGCTGCGCGACCGCGTGCTGGAGGTGGTCCGGGGCGGCACGGAGACGTCGTGATCCGGTCCGCACGCCGATGATCCGGTGCGCCGCGCCGGTGCCGTCGGGTGGCTAGGCTGTGGCCCATGAGCGACGACCGGTCGTCCGCGGTCCTGCCACAGTGGCTCGGGGACCTGCTGGCCTGCCCGGACACCCACCACACCCGGTTGACCTACGACGCCTTCGCGCAGACGTTGACCTGCCCGACGTGCCGGCGGGTGTTCCCGGTCCGTGACGGGGTACCGGTGCTGCTGCTGTCGGAGGCGACCGGAGGGGAGGCGGCGTGAGCAGGCCGTCCGGGGACCGGGAGTGGCTGCAGGGCAGCCGGGAGGTCGACGAGGCGCGGCTGGACGACGTGGAGGCGATGACCGCCATCGACTCCGGCGGGATGCTGCCGGCAATCGCCTCCGCCGGCCCGCAGGTGCGGGAGTCGGCCCAGCTCGCCGCCGAGGCCGGGTTGGGGGTGCTCGCCGAGGTCGGTCGACCGCGGGCGGTGGTGGTCGCCGGGGTCGGCACCGCCGCCCGGACCGGGGAGGTGCTGGCCACGGTGGCCGGTCCGCGCTGCCCGGTGCCGGTGGTCGCCCACCGTAGCCCCGGCGTGCCGTCGTGGGTGGGCGTCGCCGACGTGGTGATCGCGGTGTCGGCGAGCGGCCGCAGCCCGGAGGCGCTGGCCGCGGCCGAGGCGGCCGCCCGCCGCGGCGCAGTGCTGGTTGCGGTGGGGGCGCCGGACAGCCCGTTGCAGTCGGTGGCCGAACGGGTACGCGCGCCGTTCGTCCCGGTGCCCCGACGCGCCCCGGCCCGGGCCAGCCTGTGGGGACTGACCGTGCCGGTGCTGCTCGCCGCCCGGGCGCTGGGTCTGGTGAAGATCAACGAGGCCGACCTGGCGGAGACCGCCTCCCGGCTGGACGAGGACGCGGAGCGCTGCCGGATCACCGCCGAGTCGTTCGTCAACCCGGCCAAGTCGCTGGCGATGGACCTCGCCGGCTCGATCCCGGTGGTGTGGGGCGCTTCGCCCCTCGCCTCGGTGGCCGCGGGACGGTTCGCCGACATGCTGTCGGCGAACGCCCGCTACCCGGCGATCTCCGGCAGCCTCGGGGAGGTGGGCCGGGGCCGGATCGGCCTGCTGGACGGCGTGTTCGGCGGGCTGGCCGAGGTCGAGCGGGACATCTTCGCCGACCCGGAGGCGCCGCAGCCGACCCGGTTGCACGTGGTGGTTCTCCGCGACGGCGGCCTGGCCGAGGAGGACCAGGAGGCCGGGGAGCCGGCGGCGGTGGAGGCGCGGCGCGCCGAGGCGGTGGTGGCGCTGGCCCGCCGCCGGGGGGTGCGGTGCTCGGTGCTGGAGGCGCAGGGCGGCTCGCTGTTGGAGCGGCTGGCGTCGCTGGTGGCCGTGCCCGACTTCGCCTCGGTGTACCTGGCGCTGGCGCACGGGATGGACCCGATGGCGGTGCCCGCGGTCAGCGAGCTGAAGGACGCGGTGACGGCGCCCTCGGCCCGCTAGGCACCGCCGGCGACGACTCGAGGGGGCGAGTGTGGAGTTGCTGGAGTGTCCGGTGCGCACGTATGCCTGGGGATCCCGGACGCGCATCGCCGAGTTGCAGTGCCGGCCGACGCCGACCGCGGAGCCCGAGGCGGAGATGTGGGTCGGTGCACACCCGGCGGACCCGGCCACCGTCGCGGGTGTGCCGCTGACCGAGCGGATCGCCGCCGACCCGCCGCGGGTGCTGGGCCGTGCGGTGGTGGAGCGGTTCGGCGAGCGGCTGCCGTACCTGGTGAAGCTGCTTGCGGCCGAGCGGCCGCTGTCGCTGCAGGCGCACCCGGACGCCGCGCAGGCGGCGGCCGGTTTCGCGGCGGAGGAGGCGGCGGGGGTGCCGCGGTCGGCGCCGCACCGGCGCTACGTGGACCCCTACCACAAGCCCGAGCTGCTGGTGGCGGTGAGCCCGTTCCGCGCGCTGTACGGCTTCCGGCACCCCCGCGAGTCCGCCCGCCGGCTGGAGGGACTCGGCGTGCCGGAGCTCCGGCCGGTGGTGGCGGCACTGGACGACGGGGATCTCGCCGACGCGGTGGTGCGGCTGCTGGACAGCCCCGGTGAGCTGGTGGACGCGGCGGCCGAGGCGGCCGCCCACACGGAGGGGTACGCGCTGGTGACCGAGCTCGCCAGGGCGTACCCCGGGGATCCGGGCGTGCTGGTGGCCCTGCTGCTGCACGAGGTGGCGCTCGCGCCGGGGCAGGCGGTGTTCGTGCCCGCCGGACACCTGCACCTGTACCTGGGGGGCACCGCGGTGGAGGTGATGGCGGCCAGCGACAACGTGCTGCGCGGTGGCCTGACCAGCAAGCACGTCGACGTCGCGGAGCTGCTCAAGGTGGTGCGGTTCGAGCCGGTCGACGAGCCGGTGCGGCGACCGGAACCGGTGGCACCCGGGGTGGTGAGCTGGCCGGTCCCGGTCGCCGAGTTCGCGGTGCAACGGGTGACGGTCGGCGACGGGCTGCCGTCGGTGGAGGTGGCGGCGCCGGGGCCGCGGACCGCGCTGTGCGTGGCCGGGACGGTCACGGTCGACGACGGCTCCGGTGGGGTGACGCTGACAGGTGGCCGGGCGGCCTTCGGTGCCGCGGAGGCCGGCTCCGGGCGGCTGCGGGTGTCCGGGGCCGGTGAGGTCTACCTGGTGACGGTGCCGGTAGCGGCCTGAGCGGGCCTGTTTCGCGGAACCGCTTGACGCTGCCATCGCTGTGAGTAATGCTTCATGTACGTAGCGTATTGAGGACTGAGGTAGTCAGAGGTCCGAGCTACGCGCGGGGGATAACCAAACCGGGGGGATAAGTGCGGGGCGGCTGGCCGGGAGGCCATCCGCCCCGCACGCTACGTACCGCCGTCCGGTCTGCCACCATCGTCCGGTTCCCGTCACCGCCGCGTACCTGTCGCGCGGGCGCGTCGCGTACCCGACGTCGGTATTCTGACGCACAGTCCGGTTTATGCGTTTAAGTGCTGACTCACCCGTCGGAGGCCGCCCGTTAGGCTGTAGGCGGTTTCCGAGGTGGAGGAGATTGACGACATGACCAGCGCACCCAGGCTCTCGCCCGACGACTACAAGGTCGCCGACCTCTCCCTTGCCGCCTTCGGCCGCAAGGAGATCCAGCTCGCCGAGCACGAGATGCCGGGCCTGATGGCGGTCCGTGCCGAGTACGCCGACCGCAAGCCACTGCGCGGGGCCCGGATCACCGGGTCGCTGCACATGACCGTGCAGACCGCGGTGCTCATCGAGACCCTGGTGGCGCTGGGTGCCGAGGTGCGGTGGGCCTCCTGCAACATCTTCTCCACCCAGGACCACGCCGCCGCCGCGGTGGTGGTCGGGCCGCACGGCACCCCGGACGAGCCCGCCGGTGTGCCGGTGTTCGCCTGGAAGGGCGAGACCCTGGAGGAGTACTGGTGGTGCACCGAGCGCGCGCTGCTGTGGTCGGACGGCGGTGGCCCCAACATGATCCTCGACGACGGCGGTGACGCGACCCTGATGGTGCACAAGGGGGTCGAGTTCGAGCGGGCCGGCGCGGTGCCGGCGCCGGACACCGCCGACTCGGAGGACTACCGCGTCCTGCTGGAGCTGCTGCGCCGGTCGCTCGCCGAGGACGCGCAGCGGTGGACGAGGCTCGCCGCCGGCATCCGCGGCGTCACCGAGGAGACCACCACCGGGGTGCACCGGCTCTACGAGATGCAGCGCGCCGGCACGTTGCTGTTCCCGGCGATCAACGT
>CAZSNW010000237.1:0-4145 GCA_964608245.1 uncultured Micromonosporaceae bacterium | reverse complement strand
CAGCGCCATCTCGTACCCCACCTGCCCGACGTCGCAGTTGCGCGCCGCAAGCACGGCGAACGACGAACCGTCGGATATGGACATCAAGAAAAGGAAACCATTGTCCATTTCGACGACCGTCTGCAGGACCGCGCCACCCTCGAAGCACCGCGACGCGCCCTGGGTGAGGCTCACCAGACCGGAGGCGATCGCCGCCAGCTGATCGGCCCGGTCCCGCGGGAGGTCCCGCGAGGCGGCCAGCAGCAGCCCGTCGGCGGAGACCGCGACCGCGTGCGCCACACCGGGTACACGGTCGGCGAAGTTCGTGAGCAACCAGCTCAGATCCTGCATGTTGGTCATGATCCCTGCTCCTTGCCGGCCTGGGCCGATCGGGCCACCTCGTCACCGGAGTGCTGCATGCGACCGCGTTGGACACCACGATGGTAGGCCGACAGCAGTCCACGCACCGCCTCCGGTGTGCGACGGTAACGCGGTACCCCGCTGGACACCACCCCACCGGGTACGAGCTGCGCCATCGGCCGCCGCTTCGGCAACCCGGCGGCGGTCACACCGTCCACCGGTACCTCGGCGAGCGACGACGCCGCGCGCCATCCTTCGTCCGCGGCCGTGTGCCAGCCGGGCGCCACCGACTCCTCTGTGGCTTCTGCCGACTGCTGGCCCTCGGGGAGGGTTCCACTCGCTGCTTTGCCCATCGTTGCGTCCTCTGTCGTCGCGCCGTCGGCACCCACCGCGGCGAGTTCGGCCGTCTCGCTCGGATCCGACGTACCGCCCGGCCGTCTTGTGGAACGTGGGCGGAACCACGCTGATTCGACCTGCCGGAAGATCGGCAGCTCGACCGTTTCGTCAGCCGGTGGTACCACCGGCCGGATCGCCGGCGGCTCGTCGAGCGCCGGCGGCGCCACGCCGCCCGGGGATGCGGCAGGTGCGGATGCCGACTGACCGGTGTGCTCCGGCCGGTCCCCGGACAGGTGGGTGTGGACCGTCTCGTCCACCGGGCCGGCCTCACCCGGGGGCTGGTCGTCGACGGTCGGCGACTGCGCCCCCGGGCCCGGTGGCAGCGGCCAGGCGGGGGGCGGTACGGCGGGTCCGGCCCCGGACGTCGTCGACGAGCCGGACGGGGGTACCGCCGGGCCGTCGTCCACCGACCGCTGCCGGGGTACGAGACCGCTGGTGGCACCCGCGCCGGTCGCACCCGGCTGCCGGCGGGGCAGCGGTGCGCCCGGAGCGGTGATCGTCGCCGCGGTGCCGTTGGTCCCGCTGCTGCCGGTGAGGTCCGACCAGACCGGTCGCCGACCGGGGCCGCGGCTGGGGAGCGGGGTGTCCGATGCCGGGGGACCCGAGGCCGGGGCACTCGACACCGGAGCACCAGACACCGGCGGCGCCGACGCCGGTGCGGCCGACACCGGCCGGAACGGCTCCCGGAGCCGGGAGGCCGGTGCCGGGGAGACCGGTGCGCCGGGGACGCCGGCCGTCGACGGGTCGGCCGGCTCCAGCGCCAGTGGCGACCGCGGCGGCGCACCGTACGGCAGCGGCCGGGACAGCACCGACTCCAGTGCCGGCGGGCCACCGGGCGAGCCGGGGGCCAGCACCGTCGGGGGAAGCATGACCTCGGCGACCGTGCCGCCCTGGATCCCCCGGCGCAGCTCCACCTTCACGCCGTGCCGGGCGGCCAGCCGGGACACCACGACCAGACCCATCATCCGGGAGACCGACACGTCGACCACGGGCGGCTTGGCGAGCCGCTGGTTGATCTCCGCCAGCTGCTCGTCGCTCATCCCCAGCCCCTGGTCGATGACGCACAGCAGCACCCGGTCGCCGAGGCGGCGCGCCTCCACCGTGACGTACGCGTCGGGCGGCGAGAAGTTGGTGGCGTTGTCGAGCAGCTCCGCCACCAGGTGCACCAGGTCGTTGACCGCGTGGGCGGCGATCTCGATGTCCCGGTCCACCACCCCGAAGTCGATCCGGGTGTAGTGCTCCACCTCCGACTGCGCGGCCCGCAGCACGTCGATGAGTGCCGCCGGGTGCCGGTGCACCCGGGTGGAGTCGGCGCCGGCGAGCACCAGCAGGTTCTCGTCGTTGCGGCGCATCCGGGTGGCCAGGTGGTCGAGCTGGAACAGCTCGGCCAGCCGGTCCGGGTCCTCCTCGCGGCGCTCCAGCCGGTCCAGCTGCGCGATGAGCCGGTCGACCAACAGCTGGGAGCGGCGGGCGAGGTTGACGAACATCGTCGACACCGAGGAGCGCAGCGCCGCCTGCTCGGCCGCGGTGCGGACCGCCTCCAGGTGCACGGCGTTGAACGCCTCCGCGACCTGACCGAACTCGTCCCGGCCCCGCACCGGCAGCGGCTCGAAGATCTGCTCGGCGACCTGCTTGGGCGACAGCTGGGTCGACAGGGCCGGATCCCGCAGCCGGGCCACCGCCTGCGGCAGGCCGTACTGGGCGACCGCCAGCGCCCCCTGCCGCAGCTCCCGCAGCGAGCGGGCCATCGACCGCGCCACCAGCCACGCCAGCAGGATCGCCAGCGTCAGCGTGACCACCAGCAGCGCCGTCTCCACCAGCACCCGTCCGGCGACCTGGTCCCGCAGCGCGGTCGCCTCGGCGACCGCCTGCGCGTCCAGGCGTACCTCGATCTCACGCAGCAGGTCGGCGTGGGCCGACAGCACCGCGTCCCAGCTCTGGGCGTCCCACGGCGGCTCGCCGAGGTCCTCGCCCTCCAGACCGTCGAGGTACGCCTGGAACAGGACCGACTGCCGCACCTCCGGGCCGTCGAGGGTCCGCTCCAGCATGGCGCGTTCCTCCGCCGTGGCCACGGCGGCGAACTGCTCCTCGGCCTGGGCGCGGCCGGTCTGCGTACCGATGAACGCGGTGCGCAGGTGGGGGTGGTAGGCGCCGCGGATCAGCACCTCGTGGCCGACCACCCGCTGCCGGCACAGGTACTCCTTGGAGCGGGCGATCGCCGCCGCCGCGCGCATCCGGTCACCGAGGGTGGCCTCGCCGGACAGCTGGGCCGAGGACTCCCGGATGTTGATCAGGCCGCTGATGAGCTCCTCGTAGGTGCTGGCCGCCTCGGTGAGACCGAACTCTCCGGCCGCGATCCGGCTGCGCAGCTGCGGCAGGCCCGAGAGCCGTCCCCCGATGTCGTTGAGCAGCGACCGGAAGCTCGCGGGCAGCTCGGCGAGGGCGGCCCGGTGCCGCTCGTACTCGTCGCGTGCCTGGTCGGTCCGCCGCTGGACCTCGGTGTAGATGGTCAGGCGCTCGTCGGCCTCCTCGCCGCCGGCGGCGCCGAGCAGCAGGACCGCGGCGGCCCGCTCGTCCTGCAGGTGGTGGGTGAGTTCGCCGGAGACCCGGGTGAGGTTGGCCAGCACCCGCGCCCGGTCGGCGTTGGTGTAGGTCCCCAGGTGGTCGACCAGACCGTTGACACCGACGACCAGCGTGGCCAGGGTCGGGATGATCATGATGATGCCCAGCTTGGACCAGATGGGCATGTCCCGGAGTCGGCGCAGGGGACGGCGCAGCCGGGTGGGTGCCGCGGTCGCGTTCGGCCGATCGCTCACCTCACAGCCCTCCTCACCGGCAACCCTCGAGGACCACCGCCGGCGCGTGCCAGACCTTGCGAGATTCCATCACGCCTGCCGGCAAAGAGAAACCCCGGGCCGCCGCAGCCGGTCCTGTTTGCCCCGCTACACCCGGTACGCGTTGCGAACGGGTACCGCCATCGGGTGCACGCGTGCCCGTGACCACGGTCGGCGTCACCCTGCGACCTCCTCCATGAGCGTCGCGTAACCGGGTTTCACGACCTGCTCGATGATCTCCAGGCGCTCGTCGAACGGGATGAAGGCGCTCTTGAGCGCGTTCACGGTGAGCCACTGGAGCTGCGACAACCCCCATCCGAAGACCCCGACCAGCTGGGTCATCTCCCGCGTCATGGAGGTGTCGCTCATCAGCCGGTTGTCCGTGTTGACGGTCACCCTGAAACGCAGATCGTGCAGCAGCCGGATCGGATGCTCGGCCAGCGAACGCACCGCGCCGGTCTGCACGTTCGACGACGGGCACATCTCCAGCGGGATCCGCTTGTCCCGCACGTACGCCGCCAACCGGCCCAGTCGCGCGCCGTCGGCCCGGCCGTCCACGGTGACGATGTCGTCGAC
>CAZSNW010000236.1:0-4179 GCA_964608245.1 uncultured Micromonosporaceae bacterium | reverse complement strand
GACCTTCTGCCGGTTGCCCTTGGAGTAGGTGCGGCCCTTCTTGCGCGGGTCGAGGGCGAACCGCTCCACCAGCTCGTCGCGGCGGCGCCGGTCCAGGCCGCCGCGCAGCCGCCCGAGCAGGTCGATCGCCTCACCGCCGGTGAGGTTGGGCCACAGTTCCACGTCGCCGGGCACGTACGCGATCCGGCGGTGCAACCTGACCGCGTCCCGCCACGGGTCGCCCCCGAGCACGGTGGCGGTGCCGGCGTCGGCCCGCAGCAGCCCGAGCAGGACGCGAAGAGTGGTGGACTTGCCGGCGCCGTTGGGGCCGAGGAACCCGTGGACCTCGCCCTGGGTCACGGTCAGGTCCAGGCCGTCCAGCGCGCGGGTGGGACCGAACGTCTTGACCAGGCCGGAGGTGCTGATCACCGCAGTCATGCGCGGTACGCTATCACTCTTTTCACAAATTTGTGAAGTGTCATCACCACGTAAACTGTGGGCCACGGACCTCGACAGCCGGTGACGGATCGGGCACGGCATTCGTCCGCGACGTTCCGGATCCCGCGACCGTGGAAAGGAGCCGCCGTTGGCGACCGAGTCCACCGGCCCCCGCACCACCGGAGTCGGCGACCGCGAGGCGCTGCTGCGGTTCGTCGAACGCTTCGCGATGGCGCTCACCGAGATCGGCATGCCGCGGATGCCCGCGCGGGTGTTCGCGTACGTGCTCGCCGACGACGCCGAACGCTACACCGCCGCGGAACTCGCCGACGGACTGCGGGTCAGCCCGGCCGCGATCTCCGGCGCGGTCCGGACCCTGGTCCAGATGGGGCTGCTCGGCCGGGAGCGGGAACCAGGTGCCCGCGCCGACACCTACCGCATCTACGACGAGGACGTCTGGGGCACCATCACCGAGCAGCGGCTCGCCCGGTCCCACCCGATCGAGGAGATCGCCCGGGAGGGCGCCGCGCTGCTCGGGGAGGACACCCCGGGAGGCCGGCGGCTCCGCGAGACCGCCGAGTTCTACGAGTACATGAGGTCACGGCTGATCGAGGACGTGGCGCGCTGGCGGGCCGGGAAGCGCGGTCGGGCGGTGTCGCAACCGGACCGCGGCCGGTCGCGTGTGACGTGACGTGACCGCGTTCCGGCGGCGGCCGGACCGGTGGCCGGCCAGGGAGGTGCCGCGTGAGCGTCACGGACTTCGACGCGCTGTACGCCTCGCACGCCGGTGACGTGGTGGCGATGGCGTACGCGTTGACCGGCGACCTCGCCGAGGCGCAGGACCTCGCCCAGGAGGCGTTCTGCCGGGCCTGGCAACGCTGGGACCGGGTCGCGACCTTCGACGACCCGCTGGCCTGGATCCGGCGGGTGACGGCCAACCTGGCGACGTCCCGGTGGCGCCGGCTGGCCACCGCCGCCCGCCACCTGCGGCGCGAACGCCCGTCCCCGGTGCCGGCCCCCGGGCCCGACCACGTCGCCCTGGTGGCGGCGCTGCGGACCCTGCCCGAGCAGCAGCGTCTCGCCCTCATCCTCCACCACCTGCTCGACCTGCCGGTCGCCCAGGTGGCGCACGAGCTGGGGGTGCCCGACGGCACGGTCAAGGCGTGGCTCGCGCGCGGCCGGGCCGCGCTGGCCGCCCGGTTGGCCGACGCCCCGCCGGAGGCGGGCACGCCGGCCCGCGAGGAGGTGAGCAGGCCGTGACCGCGCCACGCTTCGACCCCACCGGCGCCCTGCACGAGCTGCGGCGCGCCGTCCACCAGGCCGTGCCGATGCCACCCGCCGCACAGATCCGCGCGCGCGTCGCCCGGCGGGTGCGGAGCCGGCGTACCGCCGCGGCGTTGGCGGCGGCCGCCGCGGTGGCGGTGCTCGCCCTCGGGGGCGCCCACCTGGCCGGCTTCACCGCGGCGCCCCCGCCGCCGGCCACCACGCCCTCACCCTCCCCGAGCCCGACCGGGGAACCGGAACCGACCCCGTCGCCGGTGCCGCCGAGTCCCCGACCGGCCCCGCGGACCCCGGTCGTCCCCGACGACCCGATCACCCGCGTGGACTGGCACGGCACCGTCACCCTCGAACTGCCGGAAGCCCGCGACGGCTGCCCGAGCGGGCTCCTCACCTTCCGCGACGGCATGCACGGCGGCCCGGACGGCCCGGGGGTCGCCCTCGCGGTCAGTGACCACCCGCCCTACGGCGACGTCATCGGCGACAGCCGGCTGGAGACGGTGGTGCAGGCGTTGTGCTTCACCTCACCGGAGTCGCTCGGCAGCGGCCACGGCTGGCAGCCGCTGCTGGTGACCCCCGGCGACGAAGGTACGCTCGTCGGCTTCTGGGTCGGGCCACGCGGCGCCAACATCCACGACATCTGGTTCGACGACGGCCGGGTGCTCATGGTCGGCGACCCGTGGACGGCCGGGCCGGAGGACCACTTCCCCGCGGTCCCGGGCTTCGTGCTGGCCTACGCGTGGGACGGCACCCGGTTCGCCGGCGGACAGCCGGCCCCGGACTACCCGCCGATCGTCTGGCCGGACGACACCCGCCGCCCGGCGCCGGTGCGGCCCCGGGCGGCGGTGGCCAGCGCGCTGCGCTGCGCGGACGACACGCTGCGATTCGTGGAGGAGCCGTCCGGCACGCTGTGGGACGCCAGCTCCTCCACTGGCCTGTACGTGATCCAGTCCCGCACGTCCCAGCAGTACCTGTTCGACCTGGACCGCACCGGCGACCGGCTGCTCGTCACCGCCCTCGCGTGCGTGAGCAACGGCCCGAGGAAGCAGGACCCGGAGACGATCGTGGAGGGGGTGGCGGTGTTCGAGCGGGCCGGCGAGGGCTGGCAGGGCATCTCGGTGCGGATGCCACCCCGGCCCGGTCTGCGGGTCGCCCAGTGGGGCCAGGAGGGTGACGACGTGATGATCTCCTGGTTCGACCCCACACGCCCGGACGGGGACGTGTTCAACATCCGGTACCGCTGGACCGGCACCGAACTCGTGCCGGTGGGCGGCTGACCGACCCGTGACCTCGGCCACACGGTGGGTGACCGGCGGGCCGGGTGCGCCGGGACCGGGCAGGCGGCAGCTGGGGCCGGCGTAGGCTGGAGTCAGGCGTACCCCGGCGAGGAGGTCATCACTTACGTGGCCAAGATGGTCCGACAGCTGGACCGGGTGGTCATCCGGTTCGCCGGCGACTCCGGCGACGGCATGCAGCTCACCGGCGACCGGTTCACCGCAGAAACCGCCCAGCACGGCAACGACATCTCCACTCTCCCCAACTTCCCGGCCGAGATCCGTGCCCCGGCCGGGACGCTGCCGGGCGTCTCCAGCTTCCAGCTGCACTTCGCCGACACCGACATCCTCACCCCCGGGGACGCGCCGGACGTCCTGGTGGCGATGAACCCCGCGGCGCTCAAGGCCAACCTGCCCGACCTGCCGCGCGGGGCGTCGATCATCGTCAACACCGACGAATTCACGCAGCGCAACCTGGCCCGGGTCGGCTACACCGACAACCCGCTCACCGACGGGTCGCTGTCGAGCTACCGGGTGCACCAGGTGGCGCTGACCAGCCTGACGGTGGCGGCCCTGGCCGACCACGACATCTCGAAGAAGGACGCCGAGCGGGCCAAGAACATGTTCGCCCTCGGCCTGCTGTCGTGGCTGTACTCGCGGCCGTACGAGTCGACCATCGCGTTCCTGGAGCGCAAGTTCGCCGACCGCCCCACGCTGGCGGCCGCCAACATCGCCGCCTTCCGCGCCGGGTACGCGTACGGGGAGACGACCGAGGCGTTCGACGTCCGCTACGAGGTGGCGCCGGCGCCGATGCAGCCGGGGCGCTACCGCAACGTGACCGGCAACACCGCGCTCGCGCTCGGGGTGGTGGCGGCGGCGGTCCGCTCGAAGCTGCCGGTCTTCCTCGGCGCGTACCCGATCACCCCGGCCAGCGACATCCTGCACGAGCTGAGCCGGTACAAGCGGTTCGGCATTGTCACCATGCAGGCCGAGGACGAGATCGCCGCGGTCGGCGCGGCGCTCGGGGCGGCGTACGGCGGGGCGCTGGGCATCACCACGTCCTCCGGCCCGGGGGTGGCGCTCAAGGGCGAGACCATCTCGCTCGCGGTGGCGCTCGAACTGCCGCTGGTGGTGGTGGACGTGCAGCGGGCCGGCCCGTCCACCGGCATGCCCACCAAGACCGAGCAGGCCGACCTCAACCTGGCCCTGT
>CAZSNW010000235.1:0-4226 GCA_964608245.1 uncultured Micromonosporaceae bacterium | reverse complement strand
CCGGACGACCGGTGAAGCCGCCGCGCCATGCTACGGCGCGTACCAGGATCATGCGACGCTAACGACCGACCGCCGCGAGCGCGAGGTCGACCGCCTCCTGCGGGGTGGCGGCGGCGACCGGGCCGGGGACCGGCTCGCCGTCGGCGTTGACGATCCGCCAGCCACCGAGCGTCACCACGGGCACCCCACCCCGGCGTACCGCCATGGCGATCTCCGACAGGGTCCCCCACGAGCCCCCGACCGCGATGACCGCGTCGGCCGACCACACGATGACCGCGTTCCGGGCCTGACCCATGTTGGTCACCAGGGCGACACTCAGGTCGGGCGACGCGCCGGCGCGGTCGGCACCGGGCAGGACACCGACGACCGTGCCGCCCTCCGACCGGGCGCCGGCGGCCGCCGCGGCCATCACCCCACCGCCCCCGCCGCAGATCACCACTGCGCCGCGGCGGGCGAGCAGCCGCCCCACCTCGTACGCGTTCCGCTCGTCCGTCTCGCTGCAGACCGCCGGCCCGCACACCGCGACCTGGACCGCCACCACTCCTCCCGTCGCTACGCCGGTCGTACCGTCACGTGGGGCACCGCCCGTCCGCCGACACGTACAGGATTGCCCTGCCTCCGATCATGCCCGGCACGGTGGCCGGACCGGGACCGCTCGACTGCCCCGGCGGCGCCTCGTGCTGTCCACCTGTCGGCATCCAACCTGCACCGGCAGTACCACAGCGGCACGCACGCAAGCTTCGACGTGCACTGACCAACTGCCCGCACTGGCGAGGAGCGCGACGGCGTGACAGGAGTCTTCAGCTTCCGGGTCACCTTCCGAGGCGACCTTTCCGATCCCGAGAAGGTCGCGGACGTCCTCTACGGGGCCGGCTGTGACGACGCGACCGTGTCGGTGGAGCGGGACGGCTCTGCCGGCTACGCCGACTTCGACCGCGAGGCGACGGATGCGCTCAGCGCCGTCGTCTCGGCGGTCGAGCAGATCGAGAAGGCGGGCTTCGTCGCCACTTCGGTGGGCGAGGACCTGGTGACGGTGGCCGACATCGCCGAGCGGGCCGGTCGGAGCCAGCAGGCCGTCAGCGCCTGGGTGACGGGAGCGCGAGGCCCCGGCGGCTTCCCTGCGTCCCGTGTCCACCGGCAGTGGGTGCGGTGTACTCCTGGGCGGAGGTGACGCAGTGGCTCGCCCGTCACCGGCTCGCCGACCTCGACGAGGCCGCAGTGGAGACCGCGACGGCGTGCGCCGCCGTGAGCGCCCTACTCGACGCGCGTACCAAGCTCCGGACCCTACCGGCGCCGGCGGCCCGCCGCGCCAGACGTCTGCTGGCTGTACGAGATCACTGACCTCGGCAGATATGGCACCTGGAACTTGGGAGTGGTACCATCATGTGGTACAAGTCTAGGGGAGCTCCCACATGTCGATCACCGCAAGTGAGGCACGGCGCAACTTGTTCCCGCTCATCGAGCGAGTGAACGAGGATCGCACAGCTGTAGAGATCGTTTCCCGGCGGGGCAACGCGGTTCTGATCGCCGCAGACGAATACGCGGCCCTGGTCGAGACCGCCTACCTGTTGCGCTCGCCAACGAACGCGCGCCGTCTGCTGACCGCGTACACCGATGCGGTGGAGGGCCGTAATCTGGTCGAACGTACGCTGGCCGATCTCGAGGAGATTGCAGACAAGGCGTGAGAAGTCTGCGTTTCCATGCCCAGGGGTGGGAAGACTTCACCTACTGGGCACTCAATGATCGAGCCACCACCAAACGCATTGTGCGTCTGATAGAGGAGACGCTGCGCGACCCGTTCAGCGGGATAGGCAAGCCTGAACCGTTGAAGTACTCCATGCCAGGTGCGTGGTCCAGGCGTATTACAGACGAGCACCGCTTGGTGTACCTGGTCACCGAAAAAGAAATCGTCATCCTCCAAGCGCGCTACCACTACTGATACGCTCAACTGGCAGCCTCACCAGAGGGCGCCGGCGTACGGGCGCGTCCAGAGCACGAGCGTGATGGTGACCGCCTTGAACCAGGCGTCGGCCATCTTCTGCAGCTCCGCCGGGTCCGACGCGCCTTCGGCGAGGAACCGCCGGGTGGTCAGGGTCACCGGCACGATCAGCGCCAGCATGTCGCTCATCGGGATGTACGCCGACGGCGAGTCCACCATGTCGGTCTGGTTCTTCTTCGACGTGTGGTGGCGGAGGGCGATCTCCTCCTGGTAGGCGAGCCACTGGTCGTCGAAGTCCCGGGTGCACAGGTCCAGCACCCAGCGTTCGAACCGGGCCCGCACCCGGGCGAGGTACTCCTGGTCCGGCGACCCGTCCGGGCCTGCGAACGTGGCGACCAGGTGGGGCGTGGAGCCGATGAAGTCGTACCAGACGTCCATCAGCTGCGAGATCCGCGGCCGGAGGATCTCGCCGGCCCGCCGCAACGCCCGGGCGTCCTCCTCGCTCCACATCACGTCGGTGAACAGCCGGTGCAGGTCGGCCTGGTCGAGCGGCGACCTGGTGGTGAGCTCGTCGTACGTGTACCCGGCCGGCTTGGTGGCTGTCATGGCACCCGCTCCCCCCGTGAAACGGCGCTCACCCGACCATAACCACGCCGGCCGCATCACCGGACCGGAATCACGAAGCGATCACGGGCGGCGGCCACGAAGGCGCTTCGCCGGATCGCCCCGCCTCACGGAGCGACCTCACCGGTCGGCCCGGCACCGTCGGGCTGAGACCCTACTGGCGGCGGGCCATGACGCGGGAGGTCACCGCCAGGCCCAGCACGGTCCAGACCCCGAGCGCCGCGAAGGCGGTCACCGGTACCGCACCGTCGGGCATGTGCACGGTCTCGCGGATCGCCTGCGCCATGTACTGGAACGGCAGCCACCGGTGGAGCGCCTGCGCCCATTCGGGAAGCCGCTCGGCCGGGTAGTTGACCGGCGCGAACATGAGCGCGGCGATGATGACGGCGTTGGTGACCATCCCGATCAGCGCCGGCCGGACGGTGTAGGCGATGCAGTAGCCCACCGCCACGCTCCCCACGCTGACCAGCGGCACGGCGAGGAGGACCCACGGGCTCACCGACAGGTCGAGGTCGAACCGGGCCATCGCGACCGCCAGCGTGACGACCAGACCTGGCAGCGCGACACCCGCCCAGATGGTGGCGTCGGCGGCCACCATGGCCAGCCGCGGCACGGGCATCGTCCGCTGGTAGTCCAGCAGACCGCGCACCTTGTACTGGGCGATGAGCTGCGGGGCGAGCACGGCACCCACGGTGATGAGGGAGATGGTCATCGCCCCGCGTTCATGGCCGGACCACCGCTGACTCGTGAACCGCCATTACGCCAGGGTATGGCGCACGCCGCGGGTCGGCATGTCGTACGACCGGGTGGCTGGCGTGGTCATGGTCGAGTGAACGCCGTCTCACGGAGGAAGCGGGTGGCGTGACAGCTACCGGGAGGCGGGTAGCGCGACCGTCCGGGACCTGCTCCGACACGGATGCGCCCCGGCCGGCCGCGGGAGATGCCCGCGGCCGCCGGGGCGCCGTCACCCGCTGCGTCCCTTGTGCGGGTGTCGTGTCGACCCGCCGTCGACCGGTCAGCCGAACAACGGCCCGGTGATGGTCAGCCCGATCTCGTCACCGAAGGCGGCGAACAGGCCCAGCATCACCAGCGAGGCACCCGCCAGCGAGACGTCCTTGTTGAACTGGATCATCTCCATCTGCCGCGCCTGCGGGTCGCTCTCCCTCCAGAAGCCGTGCATGAGGATCGCGGTCGGCACCAGGAAGACCACCAGGAGCAGCGCACCCAGGTCCGGCCAGATCCCGAGCAGCACGCTCAGCGCGCCGAGCAGGATCACCACACCGCTGACGACGACGGCCGGGCCCGCGAGCGGCACCCCCTTGGCCTTGGCGTACGCCGCCATGTTCTTCGCCTGGGTGAGGTGACCCATTCCGGACGTGAGGAACAGGACGGCGAAGAGGATGCGACCCACGAGGACGACGACGTCCATCCACCCCTCCTTGACGACGGGTACAGGTAGTTGCTTGCGCAAACACTAACTACCGGAACGTCGCCGGCATTCCCCGGGCGCTCCCATCTGCCGGGCGTACGCGTGTGGTGTCGATCACGAGAGGCGCGTACGCCCGGTCGCGACCAAAGGGCCGGCGGCGCGGCGGGACCACGCGCCCCCCGCCCCGGGGCGCCCCGTAGGCGAACCGGCCCGCCCCGGACCGGCGACCCGACG
>CAZSNW010000234.1:0-4244 GCA_964608245.1 uncultured Micromonosporaceae bacterium | reverse complement strand
GGCGCTGCTTCTCCGCCTCCGGGATGCCCAGCCGGTCGTAGGTGCGTCGGATGTCCTCCGGCAGCTCGTCCCAGCTGTTCGCCTGCTTCTCGGTGGAGCGGACGAAGTACTTGATGGAGTCGAAGTCGATGTCGGACAGGTCCGCGCCCCAGGTCGGCAACGGCTTGCGCTCGAACAGCCGCAGCGCCTTCAGCCGCATCTCGAGCATCCACTCCGGCTCGTTCTTCTTGGCCGAGATGTCCCGGACGACCTCTTCGTCGAGGCCGCGGCGGGCGTTGGCGCCGGCCACGTCCGGGTCGGCCCAGCCGTAGCGGTAGGTGCCCAGTGCGGCCAGGGTCTCCTCCTGGCTCACCCCACGGGCGGCGAGCTGTTCGGTCATGTGCCTGTCCTCATCCTCTGGGTCTGGTCACGGTCGGTCTGTCGGTCCGCCGACCGGAGCCGGCGGTGCGCCGCGGGTCGGGGATGTGGGTGGTGCACACCCGGTCGCCGTGCGCGATGGTGGCCAGCCGCTGCACGTGGGTGCCGACCAGGCGGGAGATCACCCGCGTCTCGGCCTCGCACAGCTGCGGGAACTCCGCGGCGACGTGCGCCACCGGGCAGTGGTACTGGCACAGCTGCCCACCGGTGGCGATCACGGTCGCGCTGGCAGCGTAACCCTCGGCCGTGAGGGCGTTGGCCAGGGCCTCCGCCCGGGCCAACGGGTCGCCCCCGGCGCCGGCCACCGCCGCCTGGCAGCGCCGCTCCAGGTCGGCGACCTGCTCGGCGGCGAACGACGCCACCGCCTCGGGGCCGGCGTGGCGGGCGATCCAGCGCAGGGCCGCGGCGGCGATGTCGTCGTACGCGTGCCGGGCGCACCGCTGCCTCCCCCGCTCGGTGAGCACGAACACCCGGGCCGGCCGGCCCCGGCCGCGCAGCCCGCGCGGCGGGCGGTGCTCGGCGGTCACCTCCCCGTCGGCGAGCATCGCGTCCAGGTGCCGCCGGACGGCGGCCGCCGACAGTCCCAGCGCTACGCCCAGCTCACGGGCGGTGGCGCCGCCGCGGGTCAGCAGCAGCCGGCTCACCCGGTCCCGGGTGCGCCCGTCCCCCACCGGCTCTTCGGTCGGTGTCGTCGGCGCCCCGCGGTATTTCACCACAACAGTGTTGCGTATTTCATTCGAGCGGCGCAAACCACCCCCCAGGTGACCTGTCGCACAGGCGTAGGCTGCGGGTGTGTCCGAGGTCGGAAACCGCTGGCTGCGCGTCACCCCCGCGGGGCTGAAGTGGGTGGCGTTCGCGTCGCTGCTCGCCAACGTGGTCATCGTGCTGACCGGTGGGACGGTCCGCCTGACCGGTTCCGGGCTGGGCTGTCCGACCTGGCCCCAGTGCACCGACGACTCCTGGGTGGCCACCCCGGCGATGGGCATCCACGGGGCGGTGGAGTTCGGCAACCGGACCCTCACGTTCGTGCTGTCCGCGCTGGCGGTCGCCGGGCTGGTCGGTGCCTGGCTGCTGCGTCCCCGCCGGCGGGCGCTGGTGGTCCCCGCGGCCTGGGTGCTGGCCGGCGTGGTGGCGCAGGGCGTGGTCGGCGGGATCACCGTCCGCACCAGCCTGAACCCGTGGTGGGTCGGCCTCCACTACCTCCTGTCGATCGGGATCATCGCCGCGGCGTACACGCTGTGGTGGCGGATCGGCGAGCCCGACGGCCCGGCCCGGCCCGTGGTGCCCACGGCGGCGTGGCGGCTGGTGCAGCTGCTCGCCGCGGTCTGCGTGGTGCTGCAGGCGGTGGGCACCGTGGTCACCGGTAGCGGGCCGCACGCCGGGGACGCCCGGGTGCCGCGCAACGGACTGGACCCGGAGTCGTTGTCGCAGCTGCACGCCGACCTGGCGTTCCTCATGCTGGGCCTGGCGGTCGCCGCCGTGTTCGCGCTGCGCGCGGTCGCCGCGCCGCCTGCGGCGGTCCGGGCGGCCACCGCGGTGGTGGCGACGCTGCTCGCCCAGGGGATCGTGGGGATGGTGCAGTACTTCCTCGGACTGCCCGTGCTGCTCGTGTGGCTGCACATGCTGGGCACCTGCCTGGTGTGGCTGGCGGTGCTGTGGTTGTGGCACACCACCCGGACCACGCAGCCGGTGGCCACGCCGACGCCGACCCCGGCGGCCGCGACCGTCGGGGTGGGCGCCGGGGCGGCCTGAACCACCGCGGTCTTCGGGTCAGGCTCTCGGGCAGCCCTCGTCGTCGGCGACCCGGCAGGTCGCCGACGAGGGGTGTTGGTCAGGGATGCGGCACGAAAGGGGCTACCGGCGCGCCCAGCGGGCCAGGCGGCGCCGCCCCATGTCACGCCAGCGGTCCGGGTTGGGGCGCATGGTCGCGATCAGCTCCCGCTCCCACCCGTTCTCCACCTGGACACCCGCTTCGGCGCAGGCACGGCGTGCCACGTCGGTGCCCGGGGCGAACTGGTCCCCCCACGCCCCGTCGCCGCCCACCAGCACGATGCGCGCACCCCGCCGGCCGACGTACTCGACCACCGCGGTGGCGCCCCCGTGGGCCTCGGCGAACGAACGGATGGCGGAGACCAGGCGGGGATCTACCCCACCCTCCCCGGTGTCGGCATGCTCCTCCAGGAGCGTGGTATCACCATGTGCCATGCCCGCAGGGTAAGCAGACAACCGGCCCCGACGAGGCGCACCGACCCCAAAGTGTGACGATCGTTACTCCCGGTCACCACAACCTCGGCCGCCACCGACCGGTTGAGCACGGTGGGCCGGTTCCGTCGGTCCCGCCCGGTTCAGCCCAGAAAGACGTCGACCACCATCGCCACCGACAGCAGGGTCAGGTAGCTGGTGGAGGCGTGGAACAGCCGCATCGGCTTGAGCTTCTCCCCCCGCGCCGCCCGCAGGTCCAGCCGGTGCGCCTCCACGAGGAAGAACACCCCCAGCGGCACGGCGGCCGCCGCGTACCACCAGCCGAGCCCGGTCAGGCACAGCAGCAGCGAGACGGCCACGGTCAGCCAGCAGTAGACGGCCGACTCCACGGTGACCCGCCGGGTGGAGGCGACCACCGGCAGCATCGGCACCCCGGCGCGGGCGTAGTCGTCCCGGCACTGCAGACCCAGCGCGTAGAAGTGCGGCGGCTGCCACAGGAACACCAGGGCGAACAGCAGCCAGGCGGTCAGGTCCAGCGACCCGGTCACCGCCGCCCAGCCGATGAGCACCGGCGCCGACCCGCTCACCCCGCCCAGCACGGTGTTGTAGGGGGTGCGGCGCTTGAGCCAGAGCGTGTAGATGAGGTCGTAGTAGGCGATCGCCCCCAGCGCGAGGACCGCCGGCAACCAGCCGGCCAGCGGCCACAGCACCGCCACCGATGACACCGCCAGCACCAGCCCGAACACCAGCGCGGCGCGCGGGCTGACCGCGTGGGTGGCGAGCGGTCGCCGCGCGGTACGCCGCATCAGCGGGTCGATGTCACGGTCCAGGTAGCAGTTGAGCGCGTTGGCGGCCCCGGCGGCCAGCGTGCCACCGCCGAGCACCGCGACCGCGACCGGAAGCGACGGCAGCCCGTCGGCGGCGATGACCATCGCCGGCACGGCGGTCACCAGCAGCAGCTCGATGATGCGCGGCTTGGTGAGGTTGACGTAGGCACGCACCACCGCGGCGCGGGACTGCGGCCGCCGGTCCGCGCCGGTCGGTGCCGGCGGCGGGGCGACGACCGTGCTCACTGGGCCCAGCCTACGGTAAGCGGGCACGCCCGCCGGAGGTGGCCACCCGGTTGTGGCGTAGATTGCCGATCGGCCCGCGTGGCCGGGGATAGGCTTCAAGGATGCGGGCCGGAAACCGACCCTGAGGAGCACGATGACTGTGCCTGCCGACGCTGCGCCTGACACCGGGTCGCTGCACTGGACCGATCTGGACCGCCGGGCCGTGGACACCGTTCGGGTGCTCGCCATGGACGCGGTCGAACGCGCCGGCAGTGGTCACCCGGGCACCGCGATGAGCCTGGCCCCCGCCGCGTACCTGTTGTTCCAGCAGGTGCTGCGGCACGATCCGACCGACCCGACCTGGCTCGGCCGGGACCGGTTCGTGCTGTCGGCCGGGCACACCAGCCTCACCCTCTACCTGCAGCTGTACCTGTGCGGCTACGGCCTGGAGCTGTCGGACCTCAAACAGCTGCGGCAGTACGGGTCGATCACCCCGGGGCACCCGGAGTACGGCCACACCCCCGGGGTGGAGACCACCACCGGGCCGCTGGGCCAAGGGATCGCCAACGCGGT
>CAZSNW010000233.1:0-4259 GCA_964608245.1 uncultured Micromonosporaceae bacterium | reverse complement strand
GATTGCCAACATGGCTCTGGTGGACTGGAACGACAACACCACCATCGCCGACAAGCCGCCGTCCGTGTATTGGCCCGAGCAGCTCGCGGCCAAGGGGCTACGTGAGGAAGACATTGCCGGACAGATGCGCTGGCACGCGCTCCCAGCGGGTTGGACCGAGATGTCGTACGACGAGTTCCTTCTCCAGAGACGCAAGTTGATGGCGGAGGTCGTACGTACGGCTTTCAACCGCCTCGCTGACCGCAGGTACACCCCGGTGTATCCCGCTCCCAGCGAAGTGGCCACGGAGGTGCGCAGGATCTCCCGCCTTCACTACGCCGTCAGAGTGCTCGACCTCTTGGAGGCTGGGTTGCTGGCACCCAACGCCGTACTCGTGAACCTCACCGATGACGCGGAGGCGAAGGTGCTCCCGGACGGGCGTATCGAGTTCGACGGCACGGTGTACGACTCTCCTTCCGGTGCAGGTGACGCGGCGCACGGCGCGACGACGAACGGGTGGACCTACTGGCTCGCTGACACCCCCAGTGGTTTGGTCTCTCTCGCTGCACTGCGAAACGAGCTTCTTGCTGAGGGTGAGTAACACGGAATGGCGGGCGGAGGCGAGGTATCTGTGTCACACGTGCGCACGGTCTTCCCAAGACTCCGAACGGTCCGAGCTGATCGATGCCTGTCGACTATAGTGATCTGCCGGCGCTGAGCCGGTCCTCGCGGGCTCGTAAGACAGGCGTCACTCGACATCCAGCGCTCGTAGCCACCTGAGAAAACTCGTCAGCCTGTTGATCTGCGCTTGTCCGGGCGGATCCGGACTGAAGTGCATGACATCGTTTCGGATGGACCTCACCTCTTGCAGGTCCTCGATGAAGACTCTACGATCGAGCGCCCATCCAAGCTTCGCCCATCGCTCGCCGTTCTCGAGCAACCTCACGTACTCGCCGAGGGTTAGATCATCGGGCGAGGAGACCTCTCGGCCGGTGTCGTTAGGGTCGACCACGGCGGCCAGATCCTCGGTTGTAAATGTGCGCCCGATGATGCGGCGGAGCCGCCGCTCGATCTCGGCCAGCAGTAGGAACGGAGAGGCCAGCGTGGCGAACTGCTCACTGAGGTCCGCTGTCGTGACGATACCCGAGATTGTGTTGTCGTTGGCCTGAACAAAAACGAAACCTGCTTGCATGATGCGCGGAATCTTGGACAGCAGATCATCCGATGCCTTTACAACCTCGGCATCGATGATGGCGTCGCGCAGCCCTGCATTAGGATCGCGAATCTTCGCTAGCGCTATCGACTCCCAGCTCACCGCCCCACGGAGGTTACGTGTGCCCGACATGACGGCAAGCTGGGAGTAGTCGTTGCTGAGCATCAGCGACTGCGCCCTCTCAAGCGACTCTGAGAGCGAGATGCCCACCACGCCGTGATTCGCGGAGGCGAGACTGCCGATGCGTAGGCCTGCGTCCGGGATCTCATCATTTCCTTCTGTCACCGGTAGATCGGATGACTCGGCCGCCTTCTTCTTTCCACCGCTCGAGCGCTTCGATCGCGGCACGAGCCGGACGGTGTTGTCGATCCACCCCTCCGTGAACGGGGGCTCGGTGGTGAGACCGGCGCGCTTGAGGTCACGTCGGATCTGTTCGACGATCCAGTACCCGCGTCGTTGAGCGCCCCAGTACCATATGAGATCCCGGATCGAGATCTCGACCGGATCGGTCTCGGCTCGCGTCGCAGCATCCTCCAGAAACTCCCGAAGTTCCATCAGTACCTGCCCTCACGACCCAGCTTCCTGCCAAGCTGTCGGCGTGTTTCGACGAGCCAGACAGCATGCTCGAGGTTGAACACGTCCCGCAGGGTGTCATCGAGTGCGAAGACTCCACGTCTAGCCCTCCACCCCCGACCGTGCCGTCGCCGTCGGCGGCAGGATGGTGCTCGGCTCGCCGACCCAGCCGAGCCACAGGCCGTCGCGGGCGCGGGTCATCGCCACGAACAGTTGCCGGCGCACCAGGTCGAGGCGTTCGGCGTACGAGGCGTCGTCCTCGCCGCGCCGCGGCGTGTCCTTCAGGCCCTCGGAGTCCAGGCGGGGCAGGAACACCCGCTTGAACTCCAGGCCCTTGGCCCGCTGGTAGGTGCCGACCTTGACCAGCTGGTTGGGCACGCCGTCGTAGTCGCCCAGCGGCTGGGTGGGCAGGCCGAGCCCGGTGATCTGCGCGGTGTAGTGCCGCACCATCGCGTTGGTCGGAACGAGGACGGCCAGGTCACCCGGACCGGTGCCGGCGGACACCACGTCCTGGATCGCGGCGGCCAGCGCCAGGTCGTGCTCGTCGAGGTCGGGCGCGGCCACGGTGGTCGGTGGCGGGCCGGTACGGGTCAGCTGCACCTCGCCGCGGTCGGTCTCCAGGTGCGCGTCCCCGTCGTCGAACGGCCGGCCGGCGACGACCGTGGCCGCAAGCCGGTACACCTGGTCGGTGTTGCGGTAGTTGCGGGTCAGCACGTGGGAGCGGCCGCGGACGTCGATGCCGACCGCGGCGAGGTGGAACCCGCCCGGGTAGATCGACTGCTGCCCGTCGCCGACCAGCAGCAGGCTGTCCGGCTGCTCCGGATCGACCAGGGCGGCCAGCAGCCGTATCGCGCTCTCGGTCAGGTCCTGCGCCTCGTCGATGATGACCGCGTCGTAGAGCGGCTCGTCCAGGTCCCGGGCCACCCGCCCGGCGGTCAGCAGGATGTCGTTGAAGTCGGCGAGGTCCCGCTCGGCCAGACCGGCCTGGTACCGCTCGTACAGGTCCCACACCTGCTCGCGCAGGTCGCGCGGCAGGGGAGTGCCGCGGCCGGTGCGGGGCAGCGCCAGGTACGCGTCGCGGTCGGCCAGCCCACGCCCCTTGATCACCCAGTCGATCTCCTGCCTGAGGTACGCGCGGCTCAGGCCCGCCTGCACCAGCGGACTGTCCGCGGTGAGCGTCCGGTCGCAGGCCTCCCGGAGCGCCTTGTCGACAGCCGCGAGGTCGAGCCGGGGGTGTACGCCGTTGCGGTGCAGGAACCGCAGCGCCCACCGGTGAACGTTGGCGAACTCGACCAGGCTGCGCTGCTCGGGCGCGAACCGGGCGAACACCTCCTGGTAGATCTCCGGCAGGCTGCGCACGTACGTGGTGAACAGCACCCGCCGGCCGGCCCGCGCCAGCCGGCGCGCGCGGTGCAGCGCCACCACGGTCTTGCCGGTGCCGGCGGCGCCGCGGATGCGCGCCGGCCCGTGGTGGACTCGCTCCACCAGCGACTGCTGACCGGGGTCCAGGTAGACCATCCAGTCCTCGATCGGGCGGGCCAGCAGGTCGGCCAGCTCGTCGGGAGCGACCCTGGGCAGGGTGCGGCTGGCCTCGGCGTCGGCGAGCGCGGCGACCAGCCTCGGGTCCGGCTCGGCCGGCCGGTCGTCGACGGCCGCGTCGGAGGTGGGCTCGGCGGCGGCCGCCGCGAGCGCCGCCTGCTCGCCGTCGGGGTGGCCGTACATGGCCAGGTTCATCGCCCGCTCCCATGCCTGCGGGCGCATCCGGGTCTCCAGGGCGAGCAGGTCGTCGTCGGTGTCGAGCCGCCGCAGGACCCCGATCTCCTGCGGCTCGAACCCGTACTCGGCCAGCGTCCGGTCGTTCCAGGCCATGAACAGCCGGCCCTCCTGCTCGCGCCGCTGCTGGTACACCACCGGCTGCTCGGTCGCCGGGTCCTCGTCGATGACCTGCAGGATGTTGCGGGTGTCGTCGATCTCCAGGCGCAGCCGCTCCGCCCGCCGGTACACCGGGTCGTGCTCGCCGAACAGCAGCAGGATGAGGACGTTGCCGACCCGGCGCCAGATCAGCCGGTGGCCCTGGTTGCCGACGTACGAGGTGAAGGTGTCCGGCTGCGCCCGTTTCACCCGGTGTGTCTGCAGCTTCGGGCTGTGGAACGGGTCGACGGCGAGCTCCTGCAGCGCCTCATGCAGCTCGGCCAGCAGCTCCGGCCGGTGCGCGTAGCGGCGCACGCAGTCCAGATAAGTCGGGGTGTACCGGTGGTCGTACATGCCGTCCTTACCGTCCTCGCCCAGGTGCCGTCAGCCTAGGACGACGGTCAGTAACGGGTAAGCCCCGCTGACGTGCGCGGCCACGACCGAGCCGTCCCGTCGAGCGGAAGAGGCCGTACGGGTCACGTGCCTTTGGTCGCTCGACCGCCGGGGCTCGTCCGTCCGACGGAGTCTGGCGCGGTCCGCCGCCGCCGTCCGGCTCCGTGGCCGCGCCGCCGGCCGGGACGGC
>CAZSNW010000232.1:0-4266 GCA_964608245.1 uncultured Micromonosporaceae bacterium | reverse complement strand
GCCGACGGTGGTGTACAGCTTCTCGGTCATCTCGCCGACGACGCCGTCCTCCTCACCGCCGACGACGCCGACCTCGATCTCCAGGATCGTCCTCGCCGCGGCCGACTCCTTGAGCAGCTCCTAGGCGATCTTGAGGTTCTCCTCCAGCGGCACCGCCGACCCGTCCCACATGTGCGACTGGAACAGCGGCGGCTCGCCGCGGGCCACCCGCTCCTTGGAGATCGCCAGCAGCGGGCGGACGAACGTGTCGAGCTTGTCCTTGGGGCAGTGGTCGGTGTGCAGGGCGATGTTGACCGGGTAGTTCTTCGCCACCTCGGTGGCGAACAGAGCGAACGCCACCGCACCGGTCACCATGTCCTTGACGGTGGGACCGGACAGGTACTCCGCGCCACCGGTCGAGATCTGGATGATGCCGTCACTCTCCGCCTCGGCGAACCCACGCAGCGCGGCGTTGAGTGTCTGGGAGGAGGTCACGTTGATCGCCGGGTAGGCGAACGCGCCCGCCTTGGCGCGGTCGAGCATCTCGGCGTAGACCTCGGGGGACGCGATGGGCATGATGGCTCCTTGCGTGACGTTACGGTCGATCGGTCGGCTCACGTGCAGTATCCCGCACACTGGGCCGTTCCGACCGGCGGGTACGCGGCGCGGACGACCGCATCCCCCGACCGTGACGGCGTGTCGCGTGTACGGGGCGCGACGTGTCACCCGGAGCCGGGTCGGCCGCGCCGCCGGGCGGCGACACCGCGGCGCAGGCGGCCGCCTTTCCACCCCCGGTCGCCGTCCGTGGAAGATATGGATGGATCGGACCCCGTACGGTGGGGGAAAGGCACGAGCGCAGGAGGCCCGATGACCCGACCGGACGACGACCGCGCCGGCGCGCAGCCCACGCCCGCGGACAAGGACCCCGAGGCGCCCGAGGCGGACGCCGCGGAGCAGGCCCGACCGGTCCGCCCGGGCGACGCCCCGCAGGAGGTGCGCCGCGGCTGGGAGGTCGGTGAGTGGGACGCCGTCGAGCAGTCCGTGATCATCGACCTCGACGAGGACGACTACCGCTAGCGCGCCGGGCCGATCGCGTGGATGCCGCCCGCGCGGGTGCCCACGTAGATCACGCCCTTCCACACCGTCGGGGTGGACTCGATGCATCCGCCGCCGATCCGGTGGGTCCACAGGTGCCGCGGCTCTCCGCGGGTGTCGGAGACGTCGTACGCGTGCAGCTCGCCGGCGCAGTCGCCGATCACCAGCACCCCGTCGACGATCACAGGTGACTGCCAGACCGCGCCCGTGAGCCGCAGCTGCCACCGGACGTCGCCGGTGTCCCGGTCGATGCCGAGTACCCGGCCGCCGTCGGTACCGAAGATGACGATGTCCTCGTACAGCCCCGGGGTGCCCCAGATCCCGGCGGGCATGGTGTCCCGGTCGTGGACGCTCCAGACCAGCGGATCGTCCGGCCGGCTCGGGTCGAGTTTGATCATCTGGCCGACCTCACGGGAGCGGGCGTTGCCGATCTCGTACTCCACCCCGACGTAGAGCATGCCCTCCTCGTCGACCACCACCGAGGCGTCCACGTCGTCGCCGGTCCAGAACCGGAACACCCGCTTCGGCTTACTGCCCTCGCGCAGGCCGCCGATGTCCCAGCCCTGCACCAGGCCGGCGGAGTTGGCGAAGTAGACGACGTCGCCGTAGACCGCCACCGAGTTCTCGATCGACATCCGGCCGTGGCCGGCCTCGGCCAGCAGCTGGTCGTCCCAGCTCGGGGTGTGCCACACCAGCTTTGGGTCGACCGTGACCAGGCCGTCCTCGTCGTAGCCGCGGTTGAGCTTGACCACGTGGAACTGGCTGTTCTCACCGCCGATCAGCAGGTGGTCGTGGAGGATCAGGCCGGCGCCGTCCCAGTCCTTGTCCCACATGGTCGGCGACACGTCGTACGCCCACAGCCGCCACAACTCGACCGGCTCGTCCCGGTCGAACGCGATGATCCGGTAGTACTGGTCGCGGGAGCCGGCGTAGACCAGCGGGTAGCCGTCCGGGTCCACGGTGACCGACCCCTTGGCCAGGTCACCGGTCTGGAACTTCGGCAGGATCGGCTCGCCGGTCTCGGCGTCCAGGAAATGGATGGCGCCGTCGAACGCGCCCACCACCACCCAGGTGCGGCCGTCCCGCTCGAACACCGACGGCTGACCGGTCCACCCGGTGCCGCACCAGGTCTGGACCTCGTTGCCCACCACGGTGTCCATGCACAGCGCGCCGCTGCGCGGGTACCGCCAGTACTCTTCCGGCTGGGTACGCGGGACCGGGCCGGTGCCGTAGAACGTCCGGGTCGGGTTGCCCCGGAAGGTGAGCACCCCGTGGACCGTGTCGCCGTACGGCATGCCCACCCGCGCCGGGTCCGACCAGCCGTCGAACGGCGGAGCCACCGGCACCGGGGTCGCGGTGGGCGACGGGCTGACCGGCTCGACGAACCGCGGCGCCTCGGCCGGGTCGCCGCCGGTGCAGGCGGCCACCGCCAGCACCGCGCCGGCCGCCAGGGCGTACCCCAGCCGCCGGGCGAGGGTGGGCACGGACGTCACCACGGGGTGCACGTTACGCCGGCCCGGCCAGCGCGCCATCGTCCGTGCCGGCCGTGTCGCGGCACCCGGAGGGACGAGCCGGCCGGTCCGCGCACGAGCCTGGCGGGGCTCGGATAGGGTGGCGGCCATGTCGTCAGGGCTCACCCGCGCCGCCCACGTCGTGCGCGGCGCACTGATCGGATGCGCCGAAGCGGTACCGGGCGTCAGCGGCGGCACCGTCGCGCTGGTGACCGGGGTGTACGAGGCGCTCATCAACTCCGCCGGCCACCTGATCAGCGCGGTCCGGGCGCTGCCGACCGACCGTGCCCGCGCCCGGGCCGAGTTCGCCGCGGTGCGCTGGGACGTGGTGATCCCGGTCGCCATCGGCATGGTGCCCGCGCTGCTGATCGCGCTGCGATTCCTCGGTCCGGCGCTCGAGGAGCACCCGGTACCGATGCGGGCGCTGTTCCTCGGCATGGTCGCCGCCTCGCTGGTGGTGCCGATCCGGATGATCGGCGACTGGTGGCGGCCGCGGGAGGTGCTCGTCGGCGTGGCCGCCGCGGTCCTGGCGTTCTTCATCGCCGGCGCCCCGCAGCTGGCGAGCGACCCGTCGCTGCCGCTGGTGTTCCTCGCCGCGGCGGTGGCGGTCTGCGCCCTGACCCTGCCCGGGGTCTCGGGCGCGTTCCTGCTGCTGATCTTCGGCGTGTACGAGGCGGCGTCGGCCGCGGTGCGGAACGTCGACCTCGCGTTCATCGGGGTGTTCGTGGCCGGGGCGATCTTCGGCCTGTCGCTGTTCGTCAAGACCCTCCAGTGGCTGCTGGCCCACCACCGGCGGATCACCCTGGTGGCGATGACCGGACTCATGGTGGGCGCGCTGCGGGCGATGTGGCCGTGGCAGACCGAGGACCGGGGACTGCTCGCCCCGCAGGGTCAGGAGCTGCTGGCGCTGGCGCTGGCCCTGACCGGCGCCGCGGTGGTGCTCGGGATCATCTGGCTGGAGCGGCGGGCCGAGCTGCGCTACCTGGCGCGGCAGGGCGTGGCCCGCAGCCTCCGGGACACGCCGGCCGCCTGAGCCCTGGCCCGGGCCGGCCGGTCAGGCCGTGGGCGCCGGAGGCAGCGCGAGCAGAGCGCGCAGGAACACGGTCTCGATCACACCCGGCTCCGGCACGGCGAACGCGCCCCCTCCGGTGGCCGCAGCCAGCGCCTCCAGCTGCGCCATGTCCGCGTCCGGGCCCAGCCCGAGCAGGATCACCCGGACCGGCCGGGTCACGTCCCGCATCCGCTCCAGTTCCCGCAGCGTCTCCTCCAGGGTCAGCCCGCCGACCTTGTTGCTGGGGGAGTCGGTCCAGATCACCAGGGTGTTGGAGCGCTCCGGGTCCCAGCCCTCCTGCATCTCCCGGTACGCGGCGAGCAGCGTCTCGAACAGCGCCACCTCGTTGGTCGGCGCGACCTGGATGCTCTGGATGGCGGTGAGGATGCGCTGCTTCTGCGCGTCGTCCAGCAGCGCGATCGGTACCCCTTCGATCCAGTCGCGCTCCCCGTCCAGGCGCGCCGCGTACACCCAGTGACCCAGGTCCGTACCGGGGGTGAACATCTCCAACCCGCTGGCCGCGGCCGCCTGGAAGACCTGCAGCCGGGTCACCTGCACCCCCTGCGGAGTGGTCATCGGCTGGAGCATCGACGCGTTGACGTTGACCACCGACAGCACCCGGGCGTCGCT
>CAZSNW010000231.1:0-4280 GCA_964608245.1 uncultured Micromonosporaceae bacterium | reverse complement strand
ATCCTCGACGAGGCCACCGCCCACCTGGACTCGGAGTCGGAGGCGGCGGTGCAGCGGGCGCTCGCCACCGCGCTGCGCGGCCGCACCGCGCTGGTGATCGCCCACCGGCTGTCCACCGTGCGGCACGCCGACCTGATCGTGGTGCTCGACCAGGGGCGGATCGTGGAGCAGGGCACCCACGACGAGCTGGTGGCCGCCGGCGGGCTGTACGCGGACCTGTACCGCGCCCAGCTCGCCGCACCCGTGCCGGTCGGGGCGCGCGACGGACAGCGGCCGGCGGGCGCGCCGGACACCCGGCCCGCGGCCGAGCCGCTGGGCGCGCCGCCGGTGGAGCCGGAACCGCTGGGGTGAACCGGCACGCGGCCCGCCGGCCGCGTGCGCCTCAGTAGGTACGCAGCGCGCCGCCGTCGACCGGCACCGTGAGCCCGGTGAGGTAGCTCGCGGCCGGGGAGAGCAGGAACGCCGCCACCCGGCCGAACTCGGCCGGCTCGCCGAACCGCCGCAGCGGGATCGTCGCCTCGATGGCGGCCCGGGCGGCCGCCGGATCCGCGTTGGTGGCCAGCAGCTCCTTCATCCGGTCGGTGTCGATCCGGTGGGGCATCAGACTCACCACCCGCACCCCGCGGGGGCCGAACTCGTCGGCGAGGTCCTTGGCGACCGCGGCGAGCCCCGGCCGCAGCCCGTTGGACAGCCCCAGCCCGGTGAGAGGGACGCGGACCGAGGTGGACAGCACCAGGCCGATCGCCCCGCCGTCGGTGAGCTCCTCGGCGACCGTCCGGGCCATCCGGACCGCGCCGAGGAACACCGACTCGAACGCGCTGCGCCACTGCTCGTCGGTGGCCTGCGCCGCGGTGCCCGGGGGCGGTCCACCGGTGGAGATAAGCGCGCCGTCCAGCCGGCCGAAGGTCTCCCGCGCCGCGGTGATCAGCCGCTGCGGGGTGTCGGGCGAGGCCAGGTCGGCGACCAGCCCCACCGCCCGTTCCGGTCCGCCCAGCTGCTCGGCGGCCGCCGCCGCCTGGGCGGCGTCACGCGAGGAGATCACCACCCGGGCACCCTCGGCGACGAGCGCCTCCGCGGTGGCGTAGCCGAGGCCGCGGGACGCGCCGGTCAGGACGAACACGCGGTTGCTCAGTCCCAAGTCCATGGGGCGATCCTGCCCGATCCGCCCGCCCGGCGCGGACCCGGGGACCGGGCTGTGACCGGCGTCCCGCGGCCGTGCCGTCCGGCCGGGCCCCTCGGGCCGGTCAGGCGCCGGCCGGCCGGCGTACCGCGGCCTCCACCAGGTCCAGCACCGGCGTCAGGTCGCGGGCGGGCCGGCCGGTGGCCAGCCACCCCACCAGCCCGTCGTAGGCGAGCTCCAGGAACCGGGCGAGCACCTCGATCGGCACGTCGTCGCGCAGCACCCCGGCCTCCCGCTGGCGGGCCAGCCGCTGCCGGGTGGCCCGGGCGACCGCCTCGGAGCGGACGGCCCACCGCTTGGCGAACTCCGGGTCGGTGCGGATCCGACGCGCCACCTCCAGCTGGGTGCCGAGCCACCCCGCGGTCTCCGGCGAGTCGGCGCGCTCCAGCAGGTCACGCATCACCTGGACCAGGCCGTTGCGGGCCACGGTCTCCACCATGGCGGCCGCGTCGTCCTCGGCCACCGCCAGGAACAGCGACTCCTTGTCCCGGAAGTGGTGGAAGATGGCGCCGCGGGACAGCCCGGTCTCCTCCTCCAGCCGTCGGACGGTGGCGCCCTCGTACCCGTAGCGGGCGAAGCAGGACCGCGCCGCCGCGAGGATCTCGCGTCGGCGGGCGTCGAGCTGGTCCTGACTCACCCGGGGCATGAGGTGATCGTCTCAACTGAGGCGGCGGTATGCAATCCGTACGTACGGCTTGTTGCCGACGGTACCTTCGATCTGCGCTCTACGCATCCGCCGACGCCAGCGCCTGCTCCAGGTCGGCGACGAGGTCCTCGGTGTCCTCGATCCCGCAGGAGACGCGGATCAGGTCGTCGGTGATCCCCAGCCGGGCCCGTTCGGCCGGGTCCATGCTGGCGTGGGAGGTGACCACCGGGCGGGTGATGAGCGTCTCCACGCCGCCGAGGCTCGGCGCGGAGTACGCCAGGCGGGTGCGCTCGACCACGGCGGCCGCGACCGCCGCCCCGCCGGTCGGGCGGAAGCTCAGCATCCCGCCGTACCCGGACATGAGCCGGCTCGCCACCTCGTGGTCGGGGTGGTCGGGCAGCCCCGGGTAGTGCACCTCCGCCACCCGCGGGTGGTCGTGCAGGAACCGGGCCAGCGCCAGCGCGTTGGCGTTCTGCGCGCGGACCCGGACCGCCAGCGTCTTGACGCCGCGGGCGAGCAGGAACCCGGCGTGCGCGTCCAGCGTCCCGCCGTAGTGGTTGAGGGTCTGCCGGATCCGGGTGACGAGCTCCTCGTCGCCCATCACAGCGCCGGCGACCAGATCGGAGTGGCCGTTGAGGTACTTGGTGGCGCTGTGGACCACCACGTCGACGCCGAGGGTACGCGGCCGCAGGTTGACCGGGCTGGCGAAGGTGTTGTCCACCACGGTGGTGATCCCGTGGGCGCGCGCGAAGGACACCGCCTCCGGCAGCCGGGCCACCCGCACCAGCGGGTTGGAGACGCTCTCCAGCAGGAACACCCTGGTGCGCGGGGTGCGGGCCGCCTCCCAGGTGTCCGGCCGGGTGGGGTCGACGAAGCTGACCGTCCATCCCAGCCGCGCGGCGTGCGCGGTGAGGAAGGCGTGGGTGCCGCCGTAGAGACCGGTGGCGGCGAGCAGATGGTCCCCCGTGGACAGCAACGCGTGCAGGGTGGTGGTGATCGCCGCCATGCCGGAGGCGGTGGCCACCGCGGCCGGCGACTCCTCCAGCGCGGCCAGCTTGTCGTGCAGGTAGACCTGGGAGGGGGCGGTGCTCAGCCGCAGGTAGCGCAGGTCGTCGTACGCGTCGCCGGGGCGCGGTGTGAACACCGTGCTCTGGTAGATCGGATAGACCAGCGACCCCTCCGGGCCGGGGCGACGCTCCCCGGCGTGGACGGCGCGGGTGCTGGCACCGGTCGTCTCGGGCACGGGACCTCCTTCGGGTGATCGTCCGGCCACGACCGCTTCACGCCGAGGACAGTCCGTTGACCACGATCAGCCCCATGCAGCACAGGGCGACCAGGAGCACGGCGCCGGCGATGATGACGTTGGGGAGGACGCCCCGCCACTGCTGCGGTGGCGGGCCGAGCGACCCGTCGGCGAAGTTGAACAGTGGAAGCCGGTATTCCAGCGCCACCGTCTGCCCGGCGTCGACCGTCACGAGGTACGTGGCCGGTCCCACCCGCGGCGGGAGGAAGTAGGGGACGTACATCTCCACCCGGTACTGACCGGGGTGGACGCCGACCACGTTGCGTCCCCAGCGGGCCGGCACCTCGTACCCGTTGACGATCAGCTTCGGCTGGATGGCCGCGAAGAGGAACTGCAGCCAGTGGTACTTCGCTTCGAGCACGATCGACCCCATCTGCCCGGCCGCGGGCTGCGCAGGCGTGGTGGCCGGGGCGCCGCCCTGGGCGGGCACGCCGGGCTGGGCCGGGGTGCCGGCCTCGGCGGCGGGCTGCGGAGGGGTGGGTTGCGCCGGAGAACCGGGGGAGACCCACCCGGACCCCGCCGGGGGGGGGGGCGGGGGCCCCCCCGCGGGCGGGGGGGGGGGGGAGGGGGGGGCGGCTGCAGGGGGGCACCCCGCCGGGCCCCCCGCGGGGGGGGGGCGGGCCGCCCGGGCGGCGGCCGGTGGTTCGGTCATGCGGTGCTCCTCGTTCGTCAGTCGGCGAGCAGTCGACGAAGGACGAACGGCAGGATACCGCCGTGGCGGTAGTAGTCCGCCTCAGCCGGAGTGTCGATGCGTACCACCGCGTCGAACTCGACACCGGTGTCTGTGGACACCCGGACGGTGCGCGGCGCCGGCCCGTCGTTGAGCGCCGCGATACCGGTGATCGAGAACGTCTCGGTGCCGGTCAGGCCCAGCGAGTCGGCGGTGACCCCCTCCGGGAACTGCAGCGGCAGCACACCCATGCCGATGAGGTTGGAGCGGTGGATCCTCTCGTACGACTCGGCGATGACCGCCTTGACCCCGAGCAGCGCGGTGCCCTTGGCCGCCCAGTCCCGCGAGGAGCCGGAGCCGTACTCCTTGCCGGCCAGCACCACCAGCGGCACGCCCGCCTGCGCGTACGCCATGGCCGCCTCGTAGATGGTGGTCTGCTCGCCGGTGAGGTGGTTGATCGTGTAGCCGCCCTCCACGCCGG
>CAZSNW010000230.1:0-4286 GCA_964608245.1 uncultured Micromonosporaceae bacterium | reverse complement strand
CGCTCTCGCTGAAGCAGGCGAACGAGGGCTTCATCGAGGGCGAGGAGCACTTCGACCCCACCCTGTACGGGATGGCGGCGAGCTACGACGAGCAGGGCAACTACATCTACCCGGAGGGCTTCGACCCGGAGACCGGCGAGTGGCTGCCGGGCTACGAGAAGCAGCGGGAGGAGTGGGAGCGGCAGTACGCCGAGGCCCGTGCCCGGTGGGAGGCGCACCAGCGCCAGGTCCAGGCCTCCCGGGCGCTCGCCGAGAGCAGCGGCGACGGCGAGGGCGACGGCGGCCGCAGGCAGTCCAAGCGCTCGCAGGAGCCGAGCGGCACGCTGGCGACCGACGAGGCGCTCGCCGCGCTCAAGGAGAAGCTGTCCGGCAACTGACCCGGCACCGACGAAGCGATTGCACGCGGACCGCCCCCGACGGCCAGCCGTCGGGGGCGGTCCGCTTGACTGGGGGTGTGCTGAGGATCGGGCTCACCGGCGGCATCGGGGCGGGCAAGAGCGCGGTGGCGCGGCGACTGGCCCACCACGGTGCGGTGGTCATCGACGCCGACCAGCTGGCGCGCCAGGTGGTGGCCCCCGGGACCGAAGGGCTGGCGGAGGTGGTCGCCGCCTTCGGACAGGGCGTGCTCGGCCCTGACGGCGCGCTCGACCGGGCGGCCCTGGCGGCGGTGGTGTTCTCCGACGAGGCGGCGCGCCGCCGACTGGAGGACATCATCCACCCGCGGGTGCGGGCGGAGACCGCCCGGTTGACCGCGGCGGCGCCGCCCGGGTCGGTGGTGGTCAACGACGTGCCGCTGCTGGCCGAGGCCGGTCTCGCCCCCACCTACCACCTGGTGGTGGTCGTGGAGGCCGCGCAGTCGACCCGGATCCAGCGGTTGGTCCACCACCGGGGCATGGATCCCGACCAGGCGCGGGCCCGGATCGCGGCGCAGGCCGGCGACGACGAGCGACGGGCCGTCGCCGACGTGCTGCTGCGCAACGACGGCACGCTCGACGAGCTGTACGCCGCGGTGGACCGGCTCTGGCGGCGGCGGCTGGCGCCGTTCGCGGACCACCTGCGGCAGGGTCGGTGGGCGCCGCGGCCGGTACCGGCGGAGTTCTCGACCGGGCACGCCCGCTGGCAGGCGGAGTTCGCGCGGCTGGCCGCGCGGCTGCGGCGGGTGGTGGGACCGGCGCCGGTCGACCACGTGGGGCCGACCGCGGTGCCGGGGCTGGCGGCCGAGGACGTGATCGACGTCCAGGTGGGGGTGCCGGACATGGCGGCGGCTGACGCGCTCGCCGGTGCGCTCACCGAGGCCGGGTTCCCGCCGGTCGCCGACGTGCACCACGACCCGCCGCTTCCCGGTCACCCGCAGGGACCGGAGAAGCGGCTGCACGCCGCCGCCGACCCGGGCCGGGCGGTCGACCTCCACCTGCGGGTGGCCGGCTCGCCGGGCTGGCGGGCGGCGCTGCTGGTGCGGGACTTCCTCCGCGCGGAACCGTCGGCGTGGTCGGCGTGCCCGCGGTCGGTCGACCCGTCGCCGCACGGCCGGACGGCGTGGTCCGAGGAGCTGTGGCGGCGCGCGCAGCGGTGGGCGCAGGAGACCGGCTGGCAACCAGCGCCGGCCGGCCGATGACACAGGACCGCTCGCGGCAGCCCAGCCGCGCGTCTCCACGCGACTGCATCCAGTGCGCTCGCCGGTGTGACCCGGGGCAGCTACCGGAGCGTCAGCGCGAACCGGTCGGTGTGGAGACCGGTCCCGCGCCGGCGGGCCGCCGCGAGCGGCCTACGGTTAGACGGTAGCCGCTACCGTCCGCTTGCACAACGCCGATATCCGGGCGACCTCCGCCGATCCGGCGACCGCCCACCGACACGGGCGGTCGCGCACCGACACGGGCGGTCGCGCGCGGATCCGGGCGGACGCCGCCGGTGCGGGTGAAGGGTCAGGCCGACCGGGCCCGGTCCGCCGGGGCGGGGTGCGCGTCCCGCTGCCGGGGCAGCCACCGACCATCGTGGACGGTCACCGGGGCGTCGGTCTCCACCCGGACCTGCCCGGGCCCGGACACCGTCACCGTCAGCGGGCATCCGGCCACCCGCAGACCCGACACCGACAGCGGGAACCAGTCCGCGAACTCCGCCGGCGGGTCGACCTGCACCCGGCCCGTGGGCACGTCCGCGTCGAGCCCGAGCGCGGCGGCCAGCACCGCCACCACCGACGCCGCCGACCACCCCTGCGGCCGGCACGCCGCCGGGTAGGGGAGCGGCGGCCAGTCCGGAGCCGCCACCCCGGCGTACAACTCGGGCAGGCGGTGTCCGAAATGGGGGGTGGCGCGTAGCAGTCCAGCGGCGAGGCGCGCGGCGACCGTTGGCTGTCCGTCCCGGACCAGACCGCGGACCGCGATCGCGGTGTCGTGCGGCCACACCGAGCCGACGTGGTAGCCCCACGGGTTGAAGCCCACCGCCTCCGACGACAGGGTGCGGAGGCCGTAGCCGCTGTCCAGGTCGGCGGCGGCGAGCCGGGCCGCCACCTCGGCCGCCTCCACGTCGTCGAGCAGCCCGGTACCCAGCAGGTGGCCCGGGTTCGACGTCGCCACCGCCACCGGGGTCCCGGATCCGTCCACGGCGACCGCCGGGAAGCGTCCACGGTGGTCGGTCACCCAGAACGCCTCGCGGAACCGGTCGCGCAGCCCGGCCGCCTCGTTGCGCAGCCGTTCGGCGCCCGGTCGGCCGAAGTGCTCCAGCAGTCGTGCGGCGCCGACCAGCGCCTCGTGGGCGTACCCCTGCGCCTCGCACAGGGCGATCGGCGGCGCGGCGACGCTGCCGTCCGGGCGACGGATCGCGTCGCCGGAGTCCTTCCACCCCTGGTGGACGAGGCCCCGGCCGCCGGTGTCGTGGTAGGTGAGGAACCCGGTCGCGGCGACCTGGTCGGCGATCCACCCGACCGCGGCCTCCAGCGGGTCGAGCAGGGTGGCGACCTGCTCGTCGGGCATGCCCCACCGCCACGCGTCGTGCAGCAGGCACACCCACAGGCAGGTGGCGTCGACGCTGCCGTAGTAGACCAGGTGGCCGCCGACGGCCCGCTGCGGCAGGCTGCGCACCTCGTGCGGGATCCGGCCCGGGGCCTCCCCGGTCTCGGGATCGGTCCGCCGGCCCTGGTGGGCGGCGAGCGCCCGCAGGGTGCCGGCGGCGAGGTCGGTGCCGAGCGGCAGCAGGAACCGGGCACTCCACAGCGCGTCCCGACCGAACAGGGTCAGGTACCAGGGCACCCCGGCGGCGACGAACGGCTCGCCCGCGGCGTCCGCCAGCATCAGCGCCGCGAGGTCGGCGGTGCCGCGGGCCAGGGTGGCGCGCAGGTCGACCGGGCCGCCGCAGACCACCGGCGGTCGCCAGGGCGGGGTCGCCGCGGCGTACGTGTGCGGCCGCACCCGGCCGTGGTCGGTCACCGTCACCGTGGCCGACCAGCGCTGCCGCGGCGCCACCCGCACCCGCCACACCAGCGACAGCCGGTGGGTGGTGGTGGCGGTGAGCTGCGGCGCGCCGGTGGCGGTGAGGGTGACCTCGTCCGGGCCGCGCCGCCAGACGGCGGTGGCCGGCCCGGTGATCGTCGGCGGCACCGGCGGCGCCGGCTCACCGTGCTTGACCGCGTCGACCGGGGCGAGGTCGCAGGTCACCCGCAGCCGCACGGCGGCCCGCACCGGGCGGGACGAGGCGTTGACCAGCTCCAGCCGCTCCTGCACACCCGTGTCGGTCACCCACCGCTCCCGCTCCAGGCGCACGGTGGGGTCGGCACCGGGGTCGCCCAGGTGCCTCACCACCGCGGTGAAGCGGGCACGGTCGGGGGCGGGGCAGGTGTGGCCGACCGGCGCCGGCGCCCGGCCGTCGACCGCGGCGGTCAGCTCGCTGAGCACCCGTCGGTCGTGCCGGAGCACCCCCTGCACCCCGCCGCCGACCTGGCCGTCGGCGCCGCCGAGCGCCACCGTGGGGGCGCGCAGGCAGACCACCAGGTCGTGCAGGTACGGCTGGTCGACCGGTCCGGACGCCATGGGGGTTCTCCTTCACCGGGGCCTCGGCGCGGCGGGCGGGGGCCTTCCGACGGTACGCCGCCTGCGACCGGCCGGCCGCCTGCACGGCCGGAACGTGGCGAGCGCCTCACCCGGCCGGGCGTACCGGTGCCTGTGGCGGCCACGACGGCCGGGATGTCGGTCGACGGGGATAGCGTGGAGAGCATGGCGCTCGACATCCCACGCATGGACGGCCGCTTCCAGGTCGTCAGTGAGTTCCAGCCCTCCGGCGACCAGCCGGCGGCG
>CAZSNW010000229.1:0-4300 GCA_964608245.1 uncultured Micromonosporaceae bacterium | reverse complement strand
CGGCGATGAAGCCGCGGACGGGTGACGGTCCGCTGGAGGTCACCAAGGAAGGTCGGGGCATCGTCATGCGGGTGCCGCTGGAGGGTGGTGGCCGCCTGGTGGTCGAGATGACCCCGGACGAGGCGAGCGCGCTCGGTGACGCACTGAAGACCGCCGTCAGCTGACGAGTGCTCACGGTACGACTGGCCGACCGGGTCGGCCCGATCGGCGCCCTTGCGCTGCCCGTACGAGACGGCGAGGTGCCGGCGACCACGGTCGCGCTTCCTGAGCGGCTCGGTGAGGAGTGCGCGGCCCTGTGGAGGCAGGACGTGCACTCCTCCCGGGCCGGTCAGGTGGTTCGTCTTCCCCGGCCGCTGGACACCCCCGGCGTGGTGCTGCTGGCCGACGTGGGCGAGGGTGATGAGGCCGGGTGGCGGGCCGCCGGCGCCGCTCTGGCGCGGGTGGCCGTCCGCGAGGAGACGCTCGCGGTGGCGGTGCCGCCCGGCACGACCCCGGAGGCGGTGGCCGGCCTGACCGAAGGTCTGCGCCTGGCGTCCTACCGCTACCGGTTGGCCGACGACGACCCGGCGACCGCGCCCCACCTCGCCGAGGTCACCGTGGTGGTGGACGACCCGGACCGGTACGCCGAGGCGGTCCGGGTCGCCGACGTGGTGACCGAGGCGACCGGCTGGGCGCGCGACTGGACCAACACACCGTCGCTGGAGAAGAGCCCCGAGTGGCTGGCCGCGCAGGTGCAGCGGCAGGCGGCGACGGTGCCCGGCCTGCGGTGCCGGGTGTGGGGCACCGACGAGCTGCGCGCCGAGGGCTTCGGTGGTGTCCTCGCGGTGGGCGGCGGGTCGGTGCGGCCACCCCGCCTGGTGGAACTGGCCTGGCAGCCGGACGACGCGGCGCTCCACGTGGTGCTGGTCGGCAAGGGCATCACCTTCGACACCGGTGGGCTGTCGCTCAAGCCCTCCGAGGCGATGACGCTCATGCGCAAGGACATGGGCGGGGCGGCCTCGGTGCTGGCGACCACCCTGGCGGTGGCCAAGCTGGGCCTGCCGGTCCGCGTGACGGCGCTCGCGCCGCTGGCGGAGAACATGCCCAGCGGGTCGGCGGTACGCCCCGGCGACGTGGTGCGGCACTTCGGCGGGAGGACCAGCGAGGTGGACAACACCGACGCGGAGGGCCGGCTGGTGTTGGCCGACGCCCTCGCGTACGCCGCCGAGCGTCTGCGCCCCGACCGGCTGGTGGACCTGGCCACGCTGACCCGGGCGTCGGCGGTCGCCCTGGGCGAGCGGATCGCCGCCCTCTACAGCGACAACGACGCCCTCGCCGCCGAGCTCGCCGCGGCCGCGGACGCCGCCGGTGAGCGGGTGTGGCGGATGCCGTTGCCGGAGGACTACCGCGAGGAGCTGCGCAGCGAGGTGGCGGATCTGACCAACTCGCCGGGCGGGGGCGCCGGCTCGGTGATGGCCGCCCTCTACCTGCGGGAGTTCACCGGTGACGCCCGCGACCGGTGGGCGCACGTGGACATGTCCGCGCAGGCGTGGAGCAACCGGGACCGCGGGGAGCTGTCGCGCGGCGCGACCGGCTGGGGCGTGCGTACCCTGGTGCGCTGGCTCCGGGCGCTCGGGTAACGGCAAAGCCGACATCCGTTCCGGGCGTGAATGCCATTCTGTCTTCGTGACCACCAGGCGACTGTCCGTAACCGATGGTTCGGCGTGGTGGTCGGACGCGCTGACGGACCCCTGGCGGGACCCGACCACTCCGACCCGGATCGTGCTGCCGCCGGAGCCCGAGCCCCCGACCGCCCCGCCGCTGGAGCCGGTGCCGCCGCCCGCACCGCCGGCCGGCCGGAATCTGGTCGTCCTCATGGTGTCCGCGGTGCTGGTGACCGGTCTGCTGGCCGGGATGACCGGCGGGGCTCTCGGCTACCTGGTGGCGCAGCGTGACGGCGCCACCGTGATCGGGTTCGACGACGGTGGGGCGGTCGCTGCGCCGGCACCGGGCAGCCTGGCCGAAGCGGTGGCCAAGGTGCTGCCCAGCGTGGTCACGGTCCGGTCCGAAGGGGGCGCCCGCGCCCTGGGCTCGGGGTTCGTCATCTCCGAGGACGGCTACCTGCTCACCAACGACCACGTGGTGGCGGCGGCAGCCGGGGACGCGCTGTCGGTCCAGTTCGACGACGGCAGCACCGCGGACGCCACGGTGGTCGGTCGCGACCAGGAGTCGGACCTGGCGGTGCTGCGGGTGGAGCGGGACGACCTGGTCCCGGTGACGCTCGGCGACTCGGAGGCCGTGTCCGTGGGCGACCCGGTGTTCGCGGTCGGCTCACCGTTCGCCCTGACCAGCACGGTGACCGCCGGGATCGTCAGCGCGGTGGACCGTACCCTGGTGACCGGTCCGCCGGGTGGCCCGGTGCGCTACTACGCGGCGATCCAGACCGACGCCGCGGTCAACCAGGGCAACTCCGGCGGTCCGCTGCTGGACGCGGCCGGTCGCGTCATCGGCGTCAACTCGGTGATCAAGTCGGTGGCGGTGACCGCGGCCGGCGCGGGCAACATCGGCCTGGCGTTCGCGATCCCGATCCGGCAGGCCGTCCGGGTGGCCGCGGAGATCATCGACACCGGCCGCGCGAGCCGGACCGTGCTCGGAGTGGAGGTGGACCGCGCCGGGTCGGCCGGTTCGGGGGTGGCGCTGCGGTCGGTGGCGCCGGGCGGCCCGGCCGCCCAGGCCGGCCTGCGCCCGGGTGACCGCCTGCTGCGGCTGGACGGTCGTCTGCTGGAGCGCCCCGAGGACCTGGTGGCGCTGGTGCGCAAGTACGACCCGGGCACCACCGTCCCGATCGAGTACCGCCGGGCCGGCACCACGGCCACCACCCACGCGGTGCTGGCGGCCGACCGCAACTGACCACCGTCCCGGGCGTCGGGCCCGCTCGTGCCCGGGAGCTGCGTCGGCCCGCCGGCGCGTACGCTGGTGGGGTCCGGCAGCAGGAGGTGGGCGTGTTCTCCAACCTCAACTGGTACGAGGTCGTGGCCCTGCTGCTGCTGGCGCTGTTCATCTTCGGCGACCGACTGCCGAAGGTGATCGGTGAGGCGGTCCGCATGCTGCGCCAGCTGCGCCGGATGGCCAACCAGGCCACCGCCGACCTCAACCGCGAGCTGGGCACCGACCTGCGGCTGGAGGACCTCAACCCGCGGACGTTCATCCGCCGTCACGTGCTCAGCGAGGAGGATCAGCGGCGGCTCGTCCGGCCGTTCGAGGAGCTGTCCGCCGAGCTGTCGGCCGGACTCTCCGAGCCGCCGACGTCCGGCCGGCCGCGTCGGCCGGCGCCGGGTGCCCGGCGCCCGACCGGCGAGGTGTCCGGGGCCACCGGCTCGGACACGCTGAGGCGGCCGAGGAACCCGGAGTCACCGGCGAAGGAGCCCGGAACGGCCGGCGGCGCGTCCGCGCACCTGCGCGGACTCGACGACGTCACCTGAGTTCGGGTCGCGTGGCCGAAGCGGCGACCGGCGCGTACGCACCGGCGGGCCGCCGGACGGGATCAGGCCGGGCGCAGCCCCAGCGGCTTGCCCACCAGCGACTCGCGGCGCGAGGCGAGCTGGTCGGCGATCGCGATCAGCACCTTCGCCGCCGGGTTGTCCGGGTCGGCGAGCACCACCGGGGTGCCGGCGTCCCCGCTCTCGCGGAGCGCCGGGTCCAGCGGCACCTGCCCGAGCAGCGGCACCGGCGCCCCGACCAGCCTGGTCAGGGACTCCGCCACCGCCGCCCCGCCGCCGGAGCCGAAGATCTCCATCCGGTTGCCGTCGGGCAGCTCCAGCCACGACATGTTCTCCACGACCCCGACCAGCCGCTGGTGGGTCTGCACGACGATGCCGCCCGCGCGTTCGGCGACCTCGGCGGCGGCCACCTGCGGGGTGGTCACCACCAGGATCTCCGCGCTCGGCAGCAGCTGGGCCACGGAGATCGCCACGTCGCCGGTGCCGGGCGGCAGGTCGAGCAGCAGCACGTCCAGGTCGCCCCACCACACGTCGGCCAGGAACTGCTGCAGTGCCCGGTGCAGCATCGGCCCGCGCCAGATCACCGCCGCGTTGCCGGAGGTGAACATGCCGATGGAGATCACCTTCACGCCGTGCGCCTGCACCGGCATGATCATGTCTTCGACCTGGGTCGGGCGGCCGTCGGTGCCGAGCATGCGCGGCACGCTGTGGCCGTAGATGTCGGCGTCGACGACGCCGACCTGCAGGCCGCGGGCGGCCATGGCCGCGGCCAGGTTGACGGTCACGCTCGACTTGCCCACGCCGCCCTTGCCGGAGGCGAT
>CAZSNW010000228.1:0-4334 GCA_964608245.1 uncultured Micromonosporaceae bacterium | reverse complement strand
CGCCGATCGCCTCGGCGATCGCGTCCTTCTCCCGCCGCGTACACCGGTTGATGCTCGTCAACGCCTGGGCGTGCTCCACCGCGGCCTGCTGGGTGAAGTGCACCACGTACACCGGGGCCTGGTCGGACTCCAGCAGGTTCTGCACGGTCTCGTGCAGCGGGGTGCGGGCGTAGTGGAAGTGCAGCGGCACCGGGCGCTGCATCGAGGTGACCACCGCGGTGGGTCGCCCGGTACGCCGGGTGAGGTCCTCCTTGAACCGGGTGACGTCACCCAGGGTCGCCGACATGAGCAGGAACTGGGCCTGCGGCAGCTCCAGCAGCGGCACCTGCCAGGCCCAACCCCGGTCCGGGTCGGCGTAGAAGTGGAACTCGTCCATCACCACCTGGCCGATGTCCGCGTCCGCGCCCTCACGCAGGGCCAGGTTGGCGAGGATCTCGGCGGTGCAGCAGATGATCGGCGCGTCCGGGTTCACCTGGGCGTCGCCGGTGAGCATGCCCACGTCCTGCGGGCCGAAGATGTCGCACAGGGCGAAGAACTTCTCGCTGACCAGCGCCTTGATCGGGGCGGTGTAGAAGGTCACCTCGTCGCGGGCCAGCGCCGCGGCGTGCGCACCGACCGCCACCAGGCTCTTGCCCGACCCGGTGGGCGTGTTGAGGATGACGTTGGAGCCGGAGACCAGCTCGATCAACGCCTCCTGCTGCGCCGGGTACAGCGAGTACCCCTGCGCGGCGGCCCATGACTCGATCGCCTCGTAGACGACGGTGGGGTCGTCACTGTCCGGCACGATCATCACGGCCTACGCTACCCGGTCCCCGCCGACGTCGCCCGGGTCGTCGACCCCGTCGGAGCCGTGGCCGACGACCAGCTTCACCGTCCCCTCCGCCAGCCGGTAGGTCAGCCCCACCACCGCCAACCGGCCGTCGGCGACCCGCTCCGCCACCACCGGTGAGCGGCGAAGAAGCAGGTCGGCGGTGTAGCGCACGTGCGCACGGACGGCCACGTCCGCATCCGCCAGCGCCGCCTCCCTCACCTCCAGCACGCTGAGCACCACCCGCTCGACCACGTCCCGCAGGAACCCGGAGGGCGGGCGGCCGGACCGCACCACCTCCAACGCCGCGGTCACCGCACCGCAGGAGTCGTGTCCGAGCACCGCCACCAGCGGCACGTCCAGCGCCGCCACCGCGTACTCGATGCTGCCCAGCACCTCGGCGCCCACCACGTGACCGGCGGTGCGCACCACGAACAGGTCACCGAGCCCGCGGTCGAAGATGATCTCGGCGGCCAGCCGCGAGTCGGCGCACCCGAACAGCACCGCGAACGGCCGCTGGGCCGGCGCCACCGCCCGCCGACGATCGGCGTCCTGGTGGGGGTGGCGGCGGCGGCCAGAGACGAACCGCCGGTTGCCCTCAAGCAGCAGCCGCAGCGCCGCCCGCGGGCTCGGCCGCGCGTCCGGCTGCCCCGGTAGAGATGCACCGCCCACCCGTCGAACCCTCCCGATCCGGTCCCGTACCCGGACCGGTCACCCACGGCGGCACCGACGGACCGCTCCGCGGGGACACGGCCGGCCGCGCCGCCTCGTCCGGGCCCCCGAGCGTACCCGGGGCGGTGGTACGGTCGGCCGCGGTGGCGGGCCGCCACAGACAGCAGGCCCTTCCCGCCGTCGCGGTACCGCGGGGATGTGGTAGCGGCCTAGACTGTCCCGGTCCCACTCTCTCCATCCCTCGGAGGCCCCACGATGGCGTATGGCACCTATGCCGGCGTCAGGTCACACCGTCGCCGCCGTCGCGGCCGCCAACGGGTGGCTCCGTGGATCACCGGCACCCTGGTGACCACGCTGGTGCTGGTGGGCCTCGGCTTCGGCTACACCCAGTTGCTGGCCACCACCTGCTCCGGCGAGGAGACCATCCGGATCGCCGCCGCCCGTGCCACCGCCCCGCTGCTCGCCACCTTCGCGCGGGAGTGGAACAGCGCCGAACACGCCACCAGCGACGGGGTGTGCGCCCGGGTGGACGTGCAGTCGATGGACTCGGCCGAGGTCGCCATCAGACTCGCGGCCGGCTGGGACCCCTCCGCCGACCCGCCCCACGTGTGGATCCCGGCGTCCACCGCCTGGGCGCAGCGCGCCGCCGCCTCCGACCTGGCCGAGCCGCTGATCCCGGACCTGCGGCCCAGCATCGCGCGCTCGCCGACGGTCATCGCCATGCTGGAGCCGATGGCGGTGGAGCTCAACTGGCCCGACACCCGCCTGGAACCCGACGCGGACGTGCGCTGGGAGTCGCTGCTGGAGGAGTTCGGCGACGACGGCGGCGAAGGCTGGGCCCGGTTCGGCCACCCGGAGTGGGGGCCGTTCCGGTTCGGCATGAGCAACCCGGCCCGGGACACCGCCGGGCTGCTGGCTCTGACCTCGATCCTGGACGCCAACGTCAAAGGGGAGACCGACTCCAAGGAGCTGGAGAACGCCTTCCGGTTGCAGCAGATGCTCGACCCGGAGCGTTACCACGAGACCACCTCGGCGTTGCTGGCCGCCCTGGCCGAGGCGGACGCGCAGGGGGCCGAGGAGGCGATGAACTACGTGTCGGCCTTCCCCGCGCTCGAGCAGGAGGTGCTGCAGTACAACCGGCGTAATCCGGCGGTGCCGCTGGCGGCGATCTACCCGTCCAACGGCAACATCGAGGCCGACTACCCGTACCTGGTGCTCCAGGGCGAGTGGGTCAGCCCGCGGGCCCAGGAGGTCGCCGGCATGTTCCTGTCCTACATCCGCGAGCCGGGCCCGCAGCTGCGGCTGCGGGAGGCCGGGTTCCGCGGCCCCAACCGGGAACCGGGCGCCGACTTCGACGAGGACCTGGGGCTGCTGCCGCACGTGCAGGCGCTGCCGCGGGCGGTGCTGGTGCCCGAGTCGGTGACCCTGACCATCGACCGGTGGACCGCGCTCACCCGGCCGTTCAACGTGCTGATCGTCTTCGACGTCTCCGGGTCGATGGCGTGGGAGATCCCCGGCACCGGCCGCATCCGCATGGAGCAGGCGGTGGAGGCCGCGGTGACCACCGTGGAGATGTTCAGCGACGACGACCGGGTGGGCCTGTGGGAGTTCTCCACCGCGCTCAACGGTGACCTCGACTACCAGCCGCTGGTGTCGATCGGGGCGCTGGAGGACATCATGGGCGACGGCCGCACCCGGCGCGAGCACATCCTGTCGAGCATCCAGTCGCTGGCCCCGCGCGGGGACACCGGCTTGTACAACACGATCCAGGCCGCCTACGACACGGTGCTGGCCAACTACATCCCCGACTCCACCAACATGGTGGTGGTGCTCACCGACGGCCGGGACGACACCGGCGGCCGACCCGGGATCTCGCTCGAGCAGCTGCTCGACCACCTGGCGGAGGCCCCCGCCGGCGACCAGCAGGTACGCGTGGTGACGGTGGCCTTCGGCGAGGAGGCCGACCACGCGATCCTGCAGCGGATCGCCGAGGCGACCGGCGGCTCCGCGTACCTGTCGCGGGACGGGTTCGACCTGACGGAGGTGTTCCGGTCGGCGGTGTTCGCCGTCGCCCAGTGACCCTTCCGCACCGCCCCGGTGCGGCCGACGCCGGCCGCACCGGGGCGGTGACGTCCCGGAGACGTCCCGGCCGAAGCCGTGAAGAAAAACCGGACAGCCCTGCCCGGCCGTGGCCAGGGAGGACAGGGCGCACTGTGACCTGCGCCATAACCCGTTGCGGTGGCGGGTCGGGTGCGCGACCGTTCAGTGGAGTCCGTTCAGCGCCGCTGAACCGGTACCGGACCGCGCGAGCCGCTCGGAGCCCTCATGCCCTGTCCCCACAACCCGCCGTGCCCGGACGCGTCGGCTGTGGACCGGGAGGCCGCCCAGGTGGTCGCCTCCTACCCGCAGCAAGGCTGGAGCCTGCTGTGCAACGGCGTGATCGTGTTCGAGGACACCGGGAAACTGCTGCCTGACGGGCGTACCGTGCCGCCGCAGCGGGGTCCGGCGCCACGCCTGAGGATCTCCTGAGGCGCGCCCGGCGCCCGGCTCACCGCGCGAACGCCTCCGGCGGTGGGCAGGCGCACACCAGGTGCCGGTCGCCGTACGCACCGTCGATCCGGCCCACCGGCGGCCAGTACTTGCGCGCCGGGTCCACCCCGGGCGGGAACGCACCCAGCGACCGCGGGTAGGCCCGGTCCCACGCGTCGGCGCTCACCACCGCCGCGGTGTGCGGGGCGTGCCTCAGCGGGCTGTCGGCCACCGACCACTCCCCGTCGGCCACCCGGGCGATCTCGCGCCGGATCGCGATCATCGCGTCGCAGAACCGGTCCAGCTCCCTCAGGTCCTCGCTCTC
>CAZSNW010000227.1:0-4344 GCA_964608245.1 uncultured Micromonosporaceae bacterium | reverse complement strand
CCGGACGAGACCGCGAACCCGCGCCGGTCCAGGGCCGACAGCAGCGCCTCGCCGTCCACGTAGAGGCAGGAGAAGGTGACCAGGTGGGGCAGACGGTCGACCGGGTCGCCGAGCACCTCCACGTCCGGCACGGTGGTCGCCACGGTGGCACGGATCCGGTCGGTCAACGGGCGCAGCCGGGCGTCCTCCTGCTCCGCTTCAGCGGCGGCCGCCCGCAGGGCGGCCGCCGCCGCCACCACCGAGGGCACGTCCAACGCCTCCGGTCCGGCCACCGGCAGGCCGTCGTCGCGCGGGTACGGGCTGCGCCACGGGGTGCCGCGGCGCACCACGAGCACGCCCACCCCGGTCGGGCCGCCCCACTTGCGGGCCGACCCGGCCAGCAGCGACCACCCCCCGGGCACCGGTATCCGACCCAACGACTGGGCCGCGTCCACCAGCAACGGCACGCCCGAGCGTCGGCACGCCTCCGCCGCCTCGGCAACCGGCTGCACGGTGCCCACCTCGTGGCTGGCGCTGATGAGCGCCGCCAGCCGTACTCCGGGCGCGGCGACCGCCTCCCGCCACTCCGGAAGCCGGATCCGACCGAGCCGGTCCACCGGCACCGACCGGCCGTCCGCGCCGGCGGCGGTCACCGCGTGCATGACCGAGGAGTGCTCCACCGCGGAGTGCACGACGGCCCCGCCGCGGGTGACGCCGCGCACCGCCGCGACCACCGCGGCGGTGCCGCCGCCGGTGAACCACACCTCGTCCGGACGCGCCCCCACCACCTCGGCCACCGCCTCCCGGGCGGCGTCGAGCAGCTGGCGGGACCGGCGCCCCACCGCGTACACCTTGGCCGGGTCCGCCCAGCCGTCCTCCAGTGCGGCGTGCAGCGCCTGCCAGGCCACCGGGTGCAGCGGAGCCGCGGCGGCGCTGTCGAAATAGACCGCGGGTGGCACGCGGTCACGGTATCCGGTCTGCGCGGCCACGGTCACCCACACGGGCGGTCGCCGACGTCATCGTCCCGACCACCCCGCGGTCCGCGCCCTGCCATGGTCGAGTAGTCTGCCAGCGTCGGACTCGCCTGGCCATTGTGTGGCCGCGGCGGCTACGGGAGGCAGGTGCTGGTGGGCACGAGCAGAAGTCGGGCGATCGCCCGGGGACTGGGGCTCGCGGTCGCGGGGACGGCGGTGGTGGTGCTGCTGTCCGGCTGCCTGCGGCAGTTCGGTGAGACCTTCGACGGGTTCGGGTTCCCCCAGGGCGGCATCACCGAGCAGTCCCAGCGGATCTACGACCTGTGGATCGGCGCGGTGCTCGCCGCGCTGGTGGTCGGCTTCCTGGTGTGGGGCCTCATCTTCTGGTGCATCATCCGCTACCGGAAGCGTGGCGACGAGCTACCGGTGCAGACCCGCTACAACCTCCCGATGGAGGTGCTGTACACGATCACGCCGTTCCTGGTCGTGGCGGTGCTCTTCTACCACACCGCGGTGATCCAGAACGACGTCAACGAGCTGACTCCGGACCCCGACGTCACGGTCGAGGTCGTCGCCTTCAAGTGGAACTGGCAGTTCAACTACCGCGACGCCCCCGGCCCGGACGCCAACACCATCGCCTCCACCACCGGCTCGAGCACCGAGATCCCGGTGCTGGTGATCCCGACCGGGCAGCGGGTCCGGTTCGAGCTGGAGTCGCGGGACGTGATCCACTCGTTCTGGGTGCCCGAGCTGCTGTTCAAGCGGGACGTGTTCCCGGGTGACCTGCGCAACCAGTTCGAGGTCACGGTGCTCGTCGACAAGGAGGGCGCGTACGTCGGTCGGTGCGCCGAGCTGTGCGGCACCTACCACTCGATGATGAACTTCGAGGTGCGCGCGGTCTCGCCGGAGACCTTCCAGGCGTACCTGGCGGCGTTGCAGTCGGGCATGTCCCAGTCCGAGGCGCTGGCGGCCTCGGGCCAGGAGCCGTACGCCGTCACCACCAAGCCGTTCGAGACCCGGCTCGGCCGCGGCTGAGCGAGGAGTGAGGCAGGCATGAAGGTCGAGTACCGAATCTTCGGCGCTGTGGCGCTGTTCCTGCTGGCGGCCGCCATCGTCTACGGCTGGTGGACGGCGTACGAGTTCGGCGAGATCGAGTGGGCCGGCACGGTGGCGCTGCTGCTGTCGTTCTTCCTCACCGGCATGTGCGCCTGGTACTTCTGGATCGTGTCCCGCCGGATCGCGCTGCGGCCGGAGGACCGTCCCGACGCGGAGATGAGCGAGGGCGCCGGGGTGGTCGGCTTCTTCAGCCCGGGCAGCTACTGGCCGTTCGGTATGGCCGCGGCGGCGTCCTTCCTCGGTCTGGGGATCGTCTTCTGGCAGTGGTGGATGATCGTCGGCGGCCTGCTCGCGGTCGCGGTCACCGCCGGTGGGCTGGTCCTGGAGTACTACACCGGTACCCGGCGGGTTCCCGAGCACTGAGCCCACACCGACGGACGCTGCCTCCGTCCCGCCGTGTCGGGACGGAGGCAGCGGCGTCTCGGGGATCGCACCGCCCACCGCCTGCCGTAACCGGCCGACCCGCCGTTCGGGCATCGACGAGCCGGTGAGCCGTGCGGCGTCCCTACGCTCACCGCCGTGCCCGCCTTCCGTTGCCTTCTGTGCGGGGCGATCTCCGCGTTCACCGAGGTGTACCCGGTGCAGTTCACTGAGGTGTGCCCGGCGCAGCCGCCCCGCGGATCAGGCCTGCGCTTGCGTAACCGCCCCAGGCTGGCCACCCACGGCGAGGCGCTGCGGCGCTCCGACGACAGGTGCGCAGCCGTCATCGGCGGTGTCGCCGACGAGCACACGACGGTCGACCAGGCGGCGGGCGGCGGTCGCCTGCCGCGTGTTCCCCGATGTGCCTTCTCACACCGCCGAAGCAGCAGGCGACGACGTCAGCAGTCATGGAGCCCACTGCGCGGCGGGGTGCCATGGGCGGTGCCACGGCCCTGCCGTCGTCGTAGCCTGCCTGACCGCCACGTACGCGACCACGGGCTGAAGCGCCGGTTCGGCGGTTCGCGTGCCACGTGCATCCCGGCAGCCCGCCTCATGCGAGCCGATGCCAGGGCGTGTGTCCGAGGAAGGCGACACCGCGAGCGACCTGAGGCGACGCCAAAGCGTCGGGGCCGGTCCCGGAATCCCGGGACCGGCCCCGACGCGTCGGATGCTCGTTACCGCTGGTCGCCGTCGATGTGGGCCTCTGCGCCGGCCTCCTGCGTACCGGCCTCCACCTCGGGCCGGCCGTTGGGGGTCGGCCGCTGCGGCGGCACCGGCTGCTCGAGCGGGACGAAGAAGCCGCGGACCGCCGGCGGCAGGACGCCCAGCCGGTTGAGCTTCTTCGGCACCGAGGCGCCGCGGTACTCCAGGTCGGTACCGAGCGGCTGGTGCACCTCCATGTACCGGCCGTCCGGCATCCGGACGATGATCCCGGTCTCCACGCCGTGGGCGAGCACCTCCCGGTCGTGCTGCTGGAGGCCCAGGCAGATCCGGTGGGCGATGTAGTACGCCAGCGGCGGCAGGATGATCAGGGCGATCCGGCCACCCCAGGTCATCGCGTTCAGGCTGATGTCGAAGACCTTGGCGACCACGTCGTTGGCGCCGGAGATGGTCAGCACCAGGTAGAACGTGAGCGCCATGGCGCCCAGGCCGGTACGCACGGGCACGTCCCGCGGCCGCTGCAGCAGGTTGTGGTGCCGCCGGTCCTTGGTCCGCCGCGCCTCGATGAACGGGTAGGCGATCAGCAGGACCGTCAGCACGCCGGGCAGCAGCACCGCCGGCCAGAACAGCGCCGGGAGCGTGAAGTCCTCACCGAACAGGGAGAACCGTGCCTCCCAGGCCGGGAACAGCCGGGTGGCGCCCTCCAGGAACAGCACGTACCAGTCCGGCTGGGCGGCCACCGACACCACCGCGGCCTTGTACGGGCCGAACAGCCACACCGGGTTGATCTGGAACAGCCCGGCCATGGTGGCGATGACCCCGAACACGATGAGGAACAGGCCCGCCATCTTCACCGCGTACCGCGGGACCATGCGCTCGCCCACGACGTTGCGGTTGGTGCGGCCCGGACCCGGCCACTGGGTGTGCTTCTGCTTGAACACCAGCGCCAGGTGGGCGCCCACCAGACCGATGACCGCCAGCGGCAGCAGCAGCACGTGGACGATGTAGATCCGGGACATGATGATCTCGCCCGGGAACGGCCCGTCGAACAGGGAGTGGGCGAGCCACGTGCCGACCACCGGCACCGCGAGGATGATGGCGTGGGCGATCCGCAGGCCGGTCCCGGACAGGGCGTCGTCCGGCAGCGAGTAGCCGGTGAAGCCCAGCAGGAACGCCAGCCAGAACAGCAGCACGC
>CAZSNW010000226.1:0-4357 GCA_964608245.1 uncultured Micromonosporaceae bacterium | reverse complement strand
AGCGCCGCCCGGTCCTTGACCGAACCGGTGGGGTTACGGTCCTCCAGTTTGGCCCACAGCCGTACCGGAGGCGCCCCGGGCGGAGTGGCCGGGGACAGCCGCGGCAGCCCGACCAGCGGGGTGTCGCCGCACGCCTCCAGCAGCGACGCGTACCGCACGGCGGCTCACCCCACTCGGGACGCGGCGCCGGCGCTCCGGGCGCACCGGGCGCCGCCGGCGACCGCCGGCAGGATCGTCCCCATGTCGCCGGCGGTGCCGGCGCCGCCGGCGACCGCCGGCAGGATCGTCACCGTGTCGCCGTCGGACAGCTTGGTGTCCAGGGCGCCGATGAACCGGACGTCCTCGTCGTTGACGTAGACGTTGACGAACCGGTGCAGCGTGCCGTCCTCGGTCACCAGCCGCGCCCGCAGGCCGGGGTGGCGGGTGTCGAGGTCGGCGAGCAGCTCGGCCAGGGTGGCGCCGGTGCCGGTGACGTTCTTGGCGCCGCCGGTGTAGCTGCGGAGGATCGTCGGAATGCGGACATCGACAGGCATAAATACTCCCTTTCCGGACGTACGTGGGAAGAACGGACCGACGAAGGTGGATGCGGACCGGTACGGGCTCAGGCCCGACAGTCGTAGTCCAGCCGGGTGGGGGTGTGGCTGAACTTGTAGGTCTGCACCGCGGTGCCGTCCACGGTGGCCTCGATGACCCGCACCGGATGCTCGGCGACGCCGGTGAGGTAGACCGGCTCCTCGGTGACCTGCCCGTCGACGATCCGGAACGAACGGATCTCGACCGTGTCCGGCTTCCGGGTGGAGACCAGCAGGTAGTGCGCGCCCGGCTCGGAGGCCAGGTCGACGTCGGTGCGCGACGGGTACGCCTCGGTGGCGGTGTGGGAGTGGTAGATCACCACGGGCTCCTCGTCCCGCTCCTCCATCTCCCGCCAGACCTTCAGCTGCTCCATGGAGTCGAAGCGGTAGAACGTGGGCGACCGCTCCGCGTTGATCATCGGAATGTGGCGCACCGGCGTGTCGGAACCGGCCGGCCCGGCGACCACGCCGCACGCCTCGTCGGGGTGGTCCCGCCGGGCGTGGGCCACGATCGCGTCGAGGATCGACCGGTCGATGCGCAGCACGGCATCCAGCGTACCCAATCCCGGGCCCGCCGGCCCGAGGGCGCGGGCCGGTGTACGCAAACGGTATTCAAACGGTCAGCCGGGCGGTCACCCGACCAGCGCCTCCAGCAGCGACTCCTGCAGGTACCCCAGGTACGCGTACACCGACAACTGGAACACACGCGACGAGGTCGGATCCTGCAGCACCGCCTCGTCGAGCTCGCTCTCCAGGCTGGTCTCCTCGACGATGTCCAGCCGCACGCCCAGCGCCAGCCGGACGTCGTTGAGCGCCCTAAGCCACGCCTCCGCGGTCTCAGGATCGAGCCGTACCTCTCCCCCGCCGGTCGACGGCAGCGCCGCCAGGATCGCCCCCGCCTGGTCGATCTTGGTCGCCTTGAGGTCGGCGGCCGTCAGCCTCCGGAACTCGGCCGAGGCGTCCGGGTGGTTGGGGTAGGCGTCAGGGAACAACCGCTCCACCACCGGGTCGGACGGGTCGAAGTTGTCGGTGAGCAGGCTCACCACCTCGGCGGCCACCCGGCGTAGGACGTCGACCTCCTCCGGGGCGAACCGGGCGGTCAGATGGTCACCGTCCCGCCGGAACATGGTCGCTGCCAACCCCCCGCCGTCGGCTACCCGGTCACGAGCGGTCGACCGTGGCCCACAGGCCGTGGCTGTGCAGCAGCGAGGCGTCGTGCTCCATCCGCTCGCGTGGGCCGGTGGACACCACCGCCCGGCCGTTGTAGTGCACGTCGAGCATGAGCTTCTCGGCTTCCTCGCGGTTGTAACCGAACAGCTTCTGGAACACCCAGGTCACGTAGGACATGAGGTTGACCGGGTCGTTCCAGACGATCGTGACCCATGGGCGGTCGGGATCGGCGACCTCGTCGGGCGTCTCCGCCGGAGTCTCGGTCGGGACCACCTGTGGCGCGGTCATGCCCACAGCATGCCACGGCCCGCCAACCGGCGCGCGCCCAGGCGCGCAACTCGCCGGACGGGTGAGGGTCGGGCCGGGGAACTAGGCTGTGGAGCGTGAGCACGGCGCTGCTGACGGACCACTACGAGCTCACCATGGTGGCCGCCGCGCTGCGCGACGGCACCGCGGACCGGCACTGCGTGTTCGAGGTGTTCGCGCGCAACCTGCCCCCTGGCCGCCGTTACGGGGTGGTCGCCGGCACCGGACGGCTGATCGAGGCGCTCGCCGACTACCGGTTCGGCCCGGACGAGATCGACTTCCTCCGCAGCACCGGGGTGGTCGACGCCGACACCGCCGAGTGGCTGTCCCGCTACCGGTTCCGGGGCGACATCCACGGGTACGCCGAGGGCGAGCTCTTCTTCCCGGGATCGCCGATCCTCACCGTGTCCGGCACCTTCGCCGAGTGCGTCGTGCTGGAGACCCTGGTGCTGTCGATCCTCAACCACGACTGCGCGGTGGCCGCCGCGGCCGCCCGGATGGTCACCGCCGCCCGGGGCCGCCCGATCATCGAGATGGGGTCCCGGCGCACGCACGAGGAGGCGGCGGTCGCCGCGGCCCGGGCCGCGTACCTCGCCGGATTCGCCTCCACCTCCAACCTCGCCGCCGGCCGGCGGTACGGCATCCCGACCGCCGGGACCGCGGCCCATGCGTTCACCCAGGTGCACGACGAGGAGCAGGACGCCTTCGCCGCCCAGGTGGCGGCGCTGGGCGTCGGCACCACCCTGCTGGTGGACACCTACGACATCACCGAGGGCATCCGACGCGCGGTGGCGGCGGCCGGGCCGAAGCTGGGCGCCATCCGGATCGACTCCGGTGACCTGGCCGTGCTGGCCCAGCAGGCCCGAGCGCAGCTGGACTCGCTGGGCGCCGTCGACACCCGGATCGTGATCTCCGGCGACCTGGACGAGTACGCGATCGCGGCGCTGGCGGCCGAGCCGGTCGACGCCTACGGCGTGGGCACCGCGGTGGTCACCGGCTCCGGCGCCCCCGCCGCGAACCTGGTGTACAAGCTGGTGGAGGTCGACGGCCGGCCGGTGGCCAAGCGCTCCGCGCGCAAGACGACCCGCGGTGGCCGCAAGACCGCGGTGCGGCGGCACAAGCCGACCGGCACCGCCATCGAGGAGGTCCTGGTCGCCCAGGGCACCCCGCCACCGCAGCCGCACGACCGGCCGCTGCAGCGGCCGTACGTGATCGGCGGCGAGCCGGTGGCCGACCTGCCGAGCCTGGCCGAGTCCCGGGAACATCTGCGCGACTGCCTCGTTTCCCTTCCCTGGGAAGGACTGAAGCTGTCCGCGGGCGATCCCGCGATCCCGGTGATCCTGCTGGACGGACGCGACACGACGGGAGGACCGTGATGGGCCGCGCACTACTGGTCGTCGACGTACAGAACGACTTCTGCGAGGGTGGCTCGCTGGCCGTGGTCGGCGGAGCGGCGGTGGCCGCCAGGATCTCGGAGTTCCTGCGCGACAAGGGCGACGAGTACGACCACGTGGTGGCCACCAAGGACTACCACATCGACCCGGGCGCCCACTTCGCCGACCCGCCCGACTTCGTCGACAGCTGGCCGCCGCACTGCCGGGTCGGCACCCCCGGCTGCGACTTCCACCCGGCGCTGGTGACCGACCGGTTCGAGGCGGTGTTCACCAAGGGTCAGTACGAGGCGGCGTACTCCGGCTTCGAGGGGAAGGCCGACGGCGTCGGGCTCGCCGAGTGGCTGCGCGAACGCGGTGTCGACTCGGTGGACATCGTCGGGATCGCCACCGACCACTGCGTACGCGCCACCTCGCTGGACGCCGTGGCGGAGGGTTTCCGCGTCCGGGTGCTGCTGGACTACACCGCCGGCGTGCTGAAGGAGACGACCGACCGGGCGCTGGAGGCGATGCGCGCGGCCGGGGTGGAGCTGATCGGCACCCCGGTGGTGGGGGCGGCCTGACGGGGACCGCGGCCCGGCCCCGGCCGGACAGCGGACGGTCTGAACACGGCGGCGGCGCGACCTTCCGGTCGCGCCGCCGCCTGTCGTCCGTGGCCGCCGTCAGCGGTCGAGTTCCTCCGGCTTGCGTCCGGCCTCCTGGCTCTCGGCCGCCCCGCCGGCCGTCACCTGGGCCGGGATGCGCGGGGAGGCGAGCAGGTCGCCGAACTTCAGGTCGAAGGCGGGCCGCTCCGAGCGGATCCGCGGGATCCGGTCGAAGTTGCGCAGCGGCGGCGGGCAGCTGGTCGCCCACTCCAGCGAGGCGCCGTAACCCCACGGGTCGTCGACCGTCACCACCGGCCCGTACTTGTACGACTTC
>CAZSNW010000225.1:2151-4376 GCA_964608245.1 uncultured Micromonosporaceae bacterium | reverse complement strand
GTACGCCAAGGACCCCAGGATGCGGGCCAACGTCGGCATCCGGCGACGGCTCGCCGCCCTGTTGGAGAACGACCGCGACCAGTTCGAACTGTTCACCGCTCTGCTGCTGTCCCTGCCCGGCTCGCCGGTGCTCTACTACGGCGACGAGATCGGCATGGGGGACAACATCTGGCTGGGCGACCGGGACGGGGTGCGTACGCCCATGCAGTGGACCCCGGACCGCAACGCCGGCTTCTCCCGGGCCAACCCGGGCCGGGTGTACGTGCCGCCGGTGCAGGACCCGGTGTACGGCTACCAGGCGGTCAACGTGGAGGCGCAGCAGGGCAGCTCGGCGACCCTGCTCAACTGGACCCGCACCATGCTCGCGGTGCGCCGCCGGCACGACGCGTTCGCCCTGGGTGACTTCACCGACCTGGGCGGCTCCAACCCGTCGGTGTTCGCGTTCCTGCGTACCCACGGCGACGACGTGGTGCTGTGCGTCAACAACCTGTCCCGGTTCCCGCAGGCGGTGGAGCTGGAGCTGCCGGGGTACGAGGGCTACACCCCGGTGGAGCTCACCGGCCGGGTGCCGTTCCCGCCGATCACCGACCAGCCGTACCGGCTGACCCTGCCGGGGCACAGCTTCTACTGGTTCCGGCTGAGCCGACAGGACCAGACCCCGGCCGTGACCGGTGGTGAGGCGACCGGTTCCGGTGGCCACGCGCTGCAGAGCGAGACCGAGCCGCCCACCGGGGAGGAGCTGTGATGCTGCCGTACGCCGAGTGGCTGCCGCGACAACGCTGGTACGCCGGCCGCAACCGCACCCTGACGTCGGTGGAACCGGTGGCGGTCACCCAGCTGCGCGAGGACCTCGACCACGTGCTGCTCGCCGCCCGGTACGCCGACGGCGGGGTGGACCGCTACCAGTCGTTCATCGGCTGGAACCTGCAGCCGACCGACGAGTTCCACAGTGTCGCCACCATCGGCTCGGCGGGCGACCGCACCGCGTACGCCGCGCTGTTCGACGAGGAGATGGCGCGCTACCTGGTGCGGCTGATCGCCGAGGGCGCCCGGGTCGGCACGCTGCGCTTCACCGCCGAGCCGGACGCGGTCCTGCCGCTGGACGCCGCCGCGCGGGTGGTGGACGCCGAGCAGACCAACACCAGCGTGGTGTACGACCGGGCGGCGATCCTCAAGGTGTTCCGCCGCATCCTGCCCGGGGTCAACCCGGACCTGGAGCTCAACCGGGTGCTGGGGCGGGCCGGCTGTGAGCACGCCGCCAGGCTGCTCGGCGTGATCGACGGCACCGACGAGAACGGCGACCCGGTGTCGCTGGCCATGCTCACCGAGTACGCCGACAACGCCTCCGAGGGGTGGGCGATGGCGGTGGCCAGCGCCCGGGACCTGCTGGCCGAACGGGACCTGCGCGCCGACGAGGTGGGCGGTGACTTCGCCGCCGAGTCCTACCGGCTCGGCGAGGCGGTCGCCTCGGTGCACGGCACGCTCGCCCAGCAGCTGGGCACCATGCGGGCGCCGCTGCCGGTGGAGTACATGCGGGCGCGGCTGGCCGCGGCGGTGGCGGCGGTGCCGGAGCTCGCCGGCCCGGTGGTCGACGACGTGCAGCGGGTCTACGCCTCCCTGGCGCAGGACCACATCACCATCCAGCGGGTCCACGGCGACCTGCACCTGGGGCAGGTGCTGCGCACCCCGGAACGGTGGCTGCTCATCGACTTCGAGGGCGAACCGGGGCTGCCGATCGAGGAGCGGCGCCGACCGGACTCCCCGCTGCGGGACGTGGCCGGGATGCTCCGCTCCTACGAGTACGCCGCCTACCAGCTGATGGTGGGCGAGCAGCCGGACCCGCAGCTGGTGTACCGGGCGCGGGAGTGGATCGACCGCAACGCCGAGGCGTTCTGCGACGGGTACGCCGCGGTCTCCGGCACCGATCCCCGCGACCAGCGGGCGCTGCTTTCCGCGTACGAACTGGACAAGGCGCTGTACGAGGCGGCCTACGAGGCCCGGCACCGGCCGAGCTGGCTGTGGATCCCGTTGCAGTCGATCGCCCGGCTGCTCGGCCACCCGACGTCCCCGGCCCCGGGCGGTGCGGCATGGAGGACCTGATCGCCGGCCGGGTGCACGACCCGCACGCGGTGCTGGGCGCGCACCCGGGAGCGGACACCACCGTGGTGCGGACGCTGCGGCGCGGCGCCGGCGCGGTGGCGCTGCTGGTCGACGGTGAACGCCGA